>NZ_CALMPD010000208.1 GCF_937871865.1 uncultured Legionella sp. | reverse complement strand
AAGAATTTTAATGAGTTTTAGTTAGGAGGCAAGGTGCTGTGCGTAAGGTGAGTAAATAATATCATCTCTAATCCTGAAGAATTCATTCTTTACTTGTTCAGTAAGTAGAATATTTATTTCTTTACTTTCAAGTAGAACATATATTTTCTTGAAATTTTCTAAATCTTCACTTGAAAGGCGATAAAGACTCGTCAGTATATTAGTATCAATAAATACATCCATTTTTTTATCCTCAAATCAATATGTCTCTTAAGTGTAGATAAAATATTGATGCTTAGAATGGATTAGCTAAAATGAAAGCCTGCCATGTATTCATAAATACTCTAAGATAATTTCAATAAATGATTCTAAGTTAGATAACTACTGGCTAAGTTGTTGCTTTTTAATAAGACACAACTTGTTTTGTGTAACCTGAAACGATTATCTCAAGACACAAGGGGGCTAGAGTCTCGCAGAGGTGACACAACTATATTATTTCCTTTCCCTCTGCGATATTAAGGAGTTTAGGAAAGCATAAAACGGATGCTTTACGGCCACTTCCTTCTCGTAACACAGATAAAATATTTTGATCTTTCAGTTGCTTAAGTAAAGCCATCGCAGTTTTTTTATTAATTTTTGAACGGGTAATAAAGTCTGTTGTATCAAAGATTGGTCTATCAAAAACAGCATCAAGGAGGTGAATCGTATATTGAGAGTGTGTAATGTCGTATATGGTACTCTTCATATCAGCGTACAGTCCCATAATAGCCTTAACTTTCAGGCTATTGAGCTTTGCTTGTTCGGTAATCGCTTGCAAGAAAAAGACGATCCATCCATTCCAGTCACCATCCTGTGAGATACTTTTTAAGCGTTGATAGTATTCCTCTCGGTGATTTTCCAAGTAAGCACTTAAATAAAACATGGGTTGGGATAATTTCTTTTTTTGATAGAGAAAAAGAGGGATAAGAATACGGCCTATACGTCCATTGCCATCTTTAAATGGATGCAATAATTCAAATTGGGCATGCATAACAGCGGCTTGTAGCAGCAAATCAATATCGTTAGATTCAACATACTTTTGCCATGCTTCGAGATATGTTTGTAGCTGCAGCGGGGAGGGAGGTACAAAAGAAGCCTGATCCATTGAGCATCCAGCTCGGCCAATCCAGTTTTGATCTTTTCGAAATTCACCCGGGGTTTTGTCCTGCCCTCGTACACTATTCAATAAAACCTTATGTAGTTCTTTAACAAAAGATAAACTAAGAGGTCGCTCCTCCAGATAATAATGTGCTGAGCGTAATGCTTCACGATAGTTAACAATTTCTTGAATATCTTTGAATTTCTCGCCTTCCTTAAGCAGCCCAGCTTCTTGTTCTAATACCTCATCAACAGTAGCTTGAGTACCTTCAATTTTAGAGGAGAGCACCGCTTCTTCATTTGTTAAAGGTGAAAGCATAACGGAAGGATTAACAATGCCTTGAAGTAATCCATCATATCTTGCTAATTCTGCATTAGCATTGCCAACCACAGAGAAAAGCATTTGATAGTCTAGATTTTCTAAAGGCAATGTGGCTGGTTCATAAGGGCGCATACAGATTATTCCTTCAAGGTATCTATTTGTTTGTAATCAAAGAAGTTGTTTATTCTATTAAACATTATTGAAACAGTATAGGTGGTATATGATTTAATTCATTAAAGTGGCTAGTAAATGCCTTGGTTATCCCTGTGGTTATCCCAAGAATTAAATTTTGAATGGTTTGTTTGCTCTCCTTTACGTAACCCATTGATTTCATTGGCGTCCCGGAGAGGATTCGAACCTCCGACCTGCCCCTTAGGAGGCAGGATTTTTTAAGTTTTTCCTAATCCAAATAAATCCAATATTCCTTATATATCAAGCTATTTGATATATTGTCTTATCCAGGTTTGTCCGATAAAATGCGCCTGTGTCCAACTATTTTTAGGTACCCAGTTGGGTACCCGAAATACGCAAAAATAATAACAAGGAGCAGTAATGATACAACAGCTAACCGATCCTTCCTATGGTATCTTTTTTGAGAATCTGAAAAAACACGTGGAGTCCTCTCGTTATCGAGCAGCCCTTCAAGTTAATCAAGAGTTGATTCTGCTTTATCATCATATTGGAACTCAAATTTTGAAGTCTCAAGAAGAGCGTGGATGGGGTGCAAAGGTTATTGATCGACTCAGTCATGATTTAAAAAATGCTTTTCCTGAAATGAAAGGTTTCAGTCTTCGTAACTTAAAGTATATGCGTAAGTTTGCTGAAATATATCCGGATATTGAGTTTGTGCAGCAGCTGCTGCACAAATTACCTTGGTTTCATATAGCTACTATTTTAGATAAGTGTGAAGAAAAAGATGTTCAAATTTTTTATATCACCAAAGTAGCAGAACATGGATGGTCACGTAATTTTTTATCAATTCAAATTGAAAAAGCACTGCATCGCCGTGAAGGCCAATCTATTAATAACTTTAAGGATAAACTTCCGTCTCCTTTATCAGACTTGGCCCATTCTACTTTAAAAGATCCATATATTTTTGATTTTTTGGGCATTGGTGATGAAGCACAAGAGAGGGCTGTCGAAAAAGGGTTAGTTCAACACATGGAGCGCTTTTTACTTGAATTAGGCGCGGGCTTTGCTTTTGTCGGTCGACAATATCATTTGGAAGTCAGCAAACGAGACTATTATATTGATTTACTTTTTTACCATCTCAAATTGCGCTGCTTTGTGGTTATTGAATTAAAAGATAAAGAATTTAAACCAGAATACACTGGGAAATTGAATTTTTATCTATCTGCTGTGGATGATTTAGTAAAGCATCCCAGCGATAATCCATCAATTGGTCTAATTTTGTGTAAAACCAAAGATAATGTAACGGCAGAATATGCGTTACGAGATATCAATAAGCCAATCGGGCTTGCTGAATATAAATTATCAGAAGCCCTACCCGAAGAAATCAAAACGAACCTCCCAACGATTGAAGCGTTAGAAGCTGAATTAGCAAAAGAATTGAAAGTGGGTAAATAAAGCAAAAGCACTTGTAATTACTCGATTATAGATTTGGGAGTCAGTGACTCCCAAATTGAAAAATAGGAATAAATAAAATTGTGCAGACGTTATCTGCACTAATGTGAAGGTATTTATCATATGAACAAAAAATTTCCAGAAAACAAACTAATCATTCGCAATAGTACTGCTGAGTTCCTTATTTTTACACAACAAGCAGGGGAGAGTGGCATTGAGGTACGTTATGAAGAGGGTTCTATTTGGCTAACTCAAAAGCTGATGGCTGAGTTATTTGATGTTGATAGGCGAACAATAGGTGAACACATACAAAACATCTATTCTAGCGGCGAATTACAAGAAAAAGCAGTTAGCCGGAAATTCCGGCTAACTGCCAGTGATGGCAGAAACTACAATACGCAGTTTTATAATTTGGATGCAATCATATCCGTTGGATATCGAGTTAACTCCAAGCGAGCAACGCAATTTCGCCAATGGGCAACTCAAGTATTGAGTGAGTTTGCAATCAAGGGTTTTGTTCTGGACAAAAAACGATTAGAGAATGGTAGTTTTCTTGGTGAAGACTATTTTGAGCAGTTGCTAGAAGAAATAAGGGAAATTCGTCTCAGCGAACGTCGCTTTTACCAAAAAATCACAGATATTTATGCGACCAGTGTTGATTACAATAAAAATGCACCTACTACCCGAGAGTTCTTCGCAAAAGTGCAAAATAAATTGCATTATGCGATTCATGGCCATACTGCATCAGAGCTTGTGCTTGAGCGAGCTGATAGTAGCAAAGCACATATGGGGCTTACCAGTTGGGAGGGTAGTCCGAATGGAAAAATTCTTAAGACGGACGTGTCTGTTGCAAAAAATTATTTGAATGCAGAGGAATTGGATTCTCTTGGTCGTATAGTTAATGCCTATTTGGAGTTAGCAGAAGATCGCGCTAGACGTAAAATTCCTATGACAATGGAAGACTGGGCTACGCGCTTAGACAAATTTCTTGAGTTTGATGAACGTGATGTATTGCAAAATGCAGGAAAAATTAGCGCAAAAATTGCTAAAGATCATGCTGAAAGTGAGTTTGAAAAATATCGCATCATACAAGATCGTCATTTTGAATCCGATTTTGATAAAGAAATGAAGGCAATCGAAGAGCAAGTGCAATCTCAGAATATGCAGAGTGAATGAGTCTGGTGAATTCGGGAGACAGTGTCTCCCGAATTGGAAAATAGAAATAAATGAAATTGTGCCGAGAGCATCTGCACTTATGCAAGTTGAACTGTTAAAAAATTCTTAATAGTTCAAAAAGAAGGTGAGGGACAAGTTTCTCGTAGCGTTGATCATTAATGAAAATGAAAAATATTAAATTTGGATTAAAAATGAAAAAAATTTTAGCTGGCCTATTAATCGTTTTATTGGGCTTTATGGGTTGGCAGCATCAAACGATAACTAGATTGTATCAAGGGGCAATGAGTTATATAACAAACAGAAACCATACTACTTTTTATCAATTAACTAATAATAAATCCATACAAGATATTTCAGAGCAATTAAGTAAAGATTTAAGTATACCAATCGAGCTTAGACAACCATTACTTGAGAAAAAAAGAAAGATATTCATTTTTAAATATCTAAGTGATGGGCATGAAGTAGCAGGGTATTTAAGCTTAATTACTACTGGTGAGCATCCTTTAGTACTATTTTTAAGAGGTGGCAATGGTAACTTTGGAATACTTCGCCCTAATAATACATTTTCTTTCTTAGATGGGTATAACACCATTGGCACCTTATATCGAGGAAATATCTATAAAGGTGTAGATGAGTTTGGTGGTGACGATATAAATGATGTCGAAAATTTAATTAAATTTATCCCTCAACTAGAACAGTATTCCGAAAGCCGCTTAAAGCCTCCTTTTGCTATGATTGGAGTTAGTCGTGGTGCTATGGAAATGTTTACTTCATTAAGCCGCAGTGCTTTAGTTAAATCTAGCGTGAACAAAGCAATCTCTATATCTGGTAATGTTGATTTAAAAACCACTGTAGCATTACGTCCTGAAATGAAACGTATGTTTGAGAGCAAATTTCAAGAACAAAAAAAGTTTAATAATTTTGATGAGTGGTTGAATGCTCGAAATCCAGTTTCATTAGTAAACCAGCTAAAACCATCATTAGAAGTCTTACTATTTTATGGCCTTAATGACAATCTAGTAGATATAACGGAGCAAAGGCATTTATATAGTGAGCTTCAAGCTAATAATATAAAAACAAAATTTATTAAGATTCCAGGGGCTGGCCATGGTATGGATGGGGCTATTTCCAAAGTTAAGAACATTATAGTGGAGTTTCTTCAATCTCCCTAAGTAATAATCTTTAGGGTTAATACGAACATCTATTTGTGCAACGCAGCGTTGCACAAATTCCTCTAATGAAAAGGTCAACAAGCCGTTGACCAATTTGGGAGACACTGTCTCCCAAATTATAAATTTGTAATAGTGCAAGCACCTCTTGCACTAATTATGCAGCAAGCTGCTGCACAAATTAAATTTTAAAGTGGCCAATTCGGGAGTCAGTGACTCCCGAATCTTGCAACGTAGCGTTGCAAAATTGATTTATCAGGAAAATATATGGGAAAACTAAATTCTAAAGATGTAGATAATGCAGAGCCACGGGATAAAGAATATAAATTACATGATGGTGAGGGGTTGTTTTTAAGAGTGCGTCCAAGTGGTGCAAAGAGTTGGTTATTTTCTTACAGAATGCCTGGGAGTAAATCTCTAATTCGTATGACTATAGGCACGCCTAAAGATTTTGGTATAAAAAAAGCACGCAATAAAATTCGAGAGTTACAACGTTTTGTTGATGATGGTATTGATCCTCGAAATGCAAAAGCTGCTGCTATTGCTGAAAATTTGCAAGCTATCACCATGCAGGTGTTATTTGATCGTTGGATTGAACATGAAAAAATAACAAAACGTGTTACGCCAAACTGGATTAAGCACCATGAAGATCGTTGGCGACTCCATCTCCAAAAACCGTTAGGCAATATATTAGCTAAAGATATTACACGTGCGCATTTATCAATGGCATTGGATGCTATGACGCGTAAAGGGATCAAAGAAGAAACTAGAAAAGCTTTATCTTCCCTTAATTTGATGATGGATTATGGTCTCAAAAGGCATTTAGTTGATCAAAATCCAGCTCGTTTATTAAAACCAAAAGATTTTGCAGCGACAGCAGGTAAACCACGTGATCGCGTTTTATCATTGGAGGAATTACAACGATTGTGGGTAGTGTTGGATCAAGCTACAGCAGTTAACAAGTTTGATGAGAATATATCATCAATGTCTATTATTACCGCTAGTGCCATTAAATTACTGATTTTGACTGGCGCACGCCGTAGTGAGGTTGCAGCTATAAGCTGGCAAGAGCTAGATCTTGAGGCTGGTATTTGGATATTACCTTCAGAAAGAACTAAAAATCGCCAGGCGCACACGATTTATCTTTCAGATTTAGCACTCAAAATTATTCGTTTCTTACAACCTATAACAGGTCATTCAATGTTTGTTTTTGATACTGGTAATTATAAAGAAAATGGGCATATTCATCCTGACACATTAACGGGAGTTATTGGACGATTAAGAGGAACATCAAAAGGGCTAAAAAAGAAAATTATCCAAGATGCGCCATTGGCTGATGTTAAGCCTTTTAGTATTCATGATCTGCGAAGATCAGCAGCAACAGCATGGGGTGAATATTTGAAGACAGAACCACATGTGATCGAACGGATGTTGAACCACCAGCCATTGAATAAATTAGTGGCGACTTATCAACGTGCTGTTTATGCAGAAGAGCAGAAATCAGGATGGTTAAAGTGGGGTAATCTATTAAAAACGGTGTGTTATGAAAGAATTATTAAAGAAAATGAAAAATACGGACACTTGGTATAGAGAGGACATAGGTAAGGTATTAGCCTACAATAATCTTAAAATTGGTGATGAACAATTTTTTAATCAAGCAATTTATCAAGCTCAAGAAGCTAAATTAATTGAACCTATTTCAATTCCTAGGCAAACCAACAGCTATTTTAATCCAGGAGCAGATTTACAAAGATATAATTATCAATATAAGCCGGCAGAGATTATTAATTGGATAAAAAGTAAGAAATGGAATTTACCCCAAGCTTTCTTAAAATTAGTACAAAATGAAACAATATCCATTGTAACATCAGAATTAGAGCTACTTCAAAAAAGCCCTTCTTGGAGTCGACTAGCAACATTAGTCATCAATGCTATTTCTAAATATAGAAAACAGGAATTAGACAGAAAAAAAATGATGAAAAAAGAAAATTTAAATGATTGGATAAAACAAAATGTGGAAACAACGGAAAATATAATAATAACCGATCGTGAAGCTGAATTTATTAAAAAAGTTCTGTCAGACATTTTTGAATAAATCATATAAATCAATAAGTTAATCTTGTCCTGTAGCTTGTCATATGACAATTGCTGTGACAAATTTTTACATCAATTACGCTTTGCCATTCCGCTGATAACGACCAATATGGTCTAAGAGAGAGTGTATGGCAAATATTCCTGAAACAGGATTTCTTCGATTATCTCAAATTATAGGTAATAAAAAATTAATACCTCCGATTCCTGCATTAATTCCTGTTAGTAAATCCACATGGTGGGAAGGAATTAAATCAGGACGATTTCCTCAACCAGTAAAAATTAGCCCAAGGGTAACTGTCTGGAGGGTAGATGATATTCGTTCATTCCTAAAAAAAGAATCTTTTGGCTATGAGTCAATGTGACGTGGTCAAGCAAATGCACACACCTAGTTAAGCCACTTTTTTCATTTTTGCC
>NZ_CALMPD010000207.1 GCF_937871865.1 uncultured Legionella sp. | reverse complement strand
GAGAATTTGTTGCAATTGTAACTTGGGAGAGAGAATAACAAAACTTATTTCATTGGAAATACAAAGGAGAGGAGCAAAAGCAGTTGGGGTACTGCATGGCAAATACCCCAACCGATTCTATTTAGAATTTCATCCAGATAGTGTCTACTTCTTGGGGATTGTCCCAATCAATGTCCATATCATCAACATCAGAATCCAAATTAAACTCTCTTGGATGAATGAACTCTATAACTGATTGAATCTCTTCTGCCTCATCCAGGGTCAGTTCTGGAGAATTTGCTGCTGCAAGAAAGCACACTTTGATGTCCTTTGGATTCTTTTCCTGGGGATGCTTTGCAATGTATTTGTCAGAACGCTCAATATAATCATTCACATAACCTTCATAAACCGAGTCGCCGTTCAGTAACTCCAGTTCGCATAAATCCGCAAAATGCGCATTTATATTACCGAATTTATCCCTACCAAATTTGTTGCCTAAACGCTTTTCTGCAGATGCTTTAACTTTGACCATATGCTTGCCATCTAATGCTTTACGGTCTTCTTTATAGTCTTCTGGGCAATTATCGATTTTAGGTTTTCTCTTTTGGGAGCTGGTTGTTTCTGTTTTAATTTCTTCCTGATACTTATCAACTTTTTTAGATAGGGAGGAGGAAATTAAGGTTTGATCACTTATATGCTGAATGTGGCATTGGTAAGGGTCTGCATGAACGTATTTTTTACCAGGAGTAATATGCCAGCCTGTATATTCTAACAGTCGTTTGACTATGCTTTTTAATAGATTAGGTAGCCATGGTGAATCGGTAATCATGTCGCAAACCGCTGCTTTAAATGATTTAAACGAGTTATTCATTATGATGCGGATTTGGGTATTTGCTTGTTCTTCAAATTGTTTTTTTACTTCAAGAGCTATTGCAGCACCATAACAGTCACCTTGTAAAATAATGTCATCAGGTTTTACTCCTTGCCTTAACAGTGAATGCACAACCGCAATTCCTGCATTGATGCAGTCGTTTGCCTCTCTAACTTTTCCTGTGCTTTTTCCAGTGCCTGGAAAATTGAAGGCATGAACTGTTGCTCCAGTTTGATTCGCAGCTGCGGTAATATCACGAAAGCAGGCTTGATAATAAGTGTTTGCACCAGGAAAATAGACGATGTGTTTGCCTGTTCCTGGTTTTTGAGTGGCAATTTTTAATGGTGCACATTTGAGTACTTCTAATTGGCACTCTTTTTCGTTGGTTAATTGTGACTTAACCATATCGAGTTCAAAATCCAACCCTTTAAATGCTTTATGGTAGATAGCTGTTTCATCATTTTTTTGTTGGGCTAGAAAATCATCAAATGCCGCGTATTCGCCGCCTTTAGGATCTTTGCCATATCCTTTGCTTTTGTACCAATCACCTTGCCCGGAAGGAAAGAGAGCATTAGCTACAAATGCTTGTAAACGGCTATGAAAGAATGAATCAGATTTAGCTGTTTTATCTGCTTTATTTTGCATTTTATTTCCTATTGTTTACAAATAACCGACGCGACCTATTGTAACAACCTATTATTAAGAAAGCCTTAATTGGTATCATCTAGTTTAAAATTAACCCATAAAAATAATGCAAGAATAGGTCATATATTAATCAATAATGATTAATTCTTAGCAATTATTCTGTTTTCGGGTTAAAATGGCGAGTATATTAAATAAATTGAATAAAAAATGCCATTCTCTCATCTTTTGTTAACGTTATTAGTAGTGTTTATTTGGGGTGTTAATTTTATCTTCGTCAAATTTGGCCTTGATGAAATGTCTCCCTTCGTGCTGTGTGCCTTGCGCTTTTTGTTAGCGAGTATACCTGCTGTATTTTTTATAAAGCCTCCGGCGGTGCCATTTCGCATTATTGCCGCTTATGGCTTGGTGATGTTTGCATTACAGTTCGTGTTACTCTTTATGGGCATGCAGGTGGGTATGACGCCAGGAATGGCTTCCTTGTTGATGCAGGTACAAGTATTTTTCAGTATCTTTTTTGCTGCACTCCTCCTTGGCGAAAAACCGACCATTGGCCAGATTGTTGGGGCTTTGGTCTCGTTCAGTGGCATTGGTTTGGTTACCACGCATTTTGATGCGGATGTGTCCTTTTTGGGCTTCCTTTTTATAATGGCAGCTGCTGCAACCTGGGGCATAGGCAATCTGATTACGAAGAAAATCAAAGCAACGAACGTCATCTCAGTCATTGTCTGGGGCAGTTTTATCGCGTGCTTACCTATGTTTCTCCTTGCTTTACTATTTGAAGGCCCTCGGAGTTTTATCTACACTTATGAACATTTGTCCTGGAAAGGGGGAGCTGCTTTATTTTATATCGTTTATATTTCAACCTGGATTGGTTATGGAACCTGGAATTGGTTAATCAGCCGGTATCCGGTTGGGATGATAGTACCTTTTACTTTGTTAGTTCCTGTGGTCGGCATCTTAAGTTCTATCTTAATTCTGGGGGAACCTTTTCAACTGTGGAAACTGGTTGCGGGGCTGTTAGTCATTAGCGGGCTGTGTATTAATATTCTGAGTAGCCGCTTTTTCCCGGCAAAACCAATAACAGAGACAGCTTGATTTAATTATTTATCGCAAAGACCGGGGGATAAGGATATGATAGGGATCTGGTTCTACTGCCTTGCTGCTGATGAGTGAATTTAAAAAAATACTATTATGCGCTGATGATTTTGGTCTGAACCCTGGTGTTTCGCAGGGGATAGTAACATTAGCACGCCAAAACAGATTGTCTGCCGTCAGTTGTATGGTTAATCTCCCTGAGTTTTCTGTATGGGCGCAAGAGCTCATTGCTTTAAAAGATCGGGTTAAGATTGGACTGCATTTTAATTTGACGGAAGGATGTTTGCTTTCCAGGAAAAATAGGGGCTGCTTCACTTTAAATCGGTTACTTTTGAAAACTCAATCCCGATTAATCAGTCCAGTCTTGCTTGCTTGCGAATTTCATGCCCAGCTTGATCGCTTTATTGAAGTAGTCGATAGCTATCCTGACTTTATTGATGGGCATCAACACATTCATCAATTGCCAGTAATTAGAACTATTATTCTCAAGGCTTATAAGGAACGATTACAAGATAAAGGAGTTTTTTTACGCTCAACCTATCCTGCATTGACACTGCCGCAATTCCAATTTAAAGCCGCCATATTGGCTAAAACAGGTGGTAAAAAATTCCACTCCCTATTAAAAAAAGAGTGCATTGCTCATAATAAATATTTTGCGGGTGTGTATGATTTTTCGCCAGGAGCTAATTATCGAGCTTTATTCAGACAATGGTTGCTGCGAGCGTCTGATCATACGTTAATTATGTGTCATCCAGGAGACGGGCGAGACAATAATGATGCCATTGCCTCTGCACGTCGCCTTGAAATGGATTATTTTTTAAGTGATGATTTTTTGCATGATTGTGAGGAACATCGGATTCAATTAACGACAAGCCCAATACCGTGAAAAAAAATAACTGTATAGTGCTACCAGCCCTAACACCAGGACTAGTGCTATCATATAGTTTAAGTGGGTGTACTTTAATAATAAATAATACAGGCATTCATTGAGTACTCCAGCAGAAGAAGCAACCAGAAAAAAATGAGGTAAGCTTAATTGCTTCTCATTCTGAAGTTTGGCAAAAGTCAGGTATTTATGACCTAAAAAGCTGATGTTAAATGCAATGAAAAAAGCGAATATATTGGCAATTAATGGTTGAATATTTAGGAATGTCACAAGATTGATTACAATCAGGAGATGCACTCCTGCTGCAATGCTTCCTGTTCCTGTAAAGAAAAACAGCCGATGAGATAATTTAAGTGTTGCGGTCATCGAAACTTGCTTCCTCATCAATGATGTAATGTGGTCTGTGCTTTACCTCATCAAATACCCGGCCGATGTATTCACCAACTACGCCTAAGGCAAACAATTGTAAGCCGCCAAAAAAAGTAATGGCAGTGACTATTGTTGCCCAGCCTGGTGTTTGAATGCCAAATATCAGAGTACTGATGATAATCCATGCTGCATAAAGTAATGCTATGGTTGCAACCCCGATGCCGCCTAATGCTATCATTCTTAATGGAAATGCAGTAAATGAAGTAATGCCGGTTATTGCCAGATCCAGCAGCGAATAAAAGCTCCATTGAGATGTGCCTGATTTTCGCGGTCGCACTTCAAACGGAATGGCTATTTGCTTGAAACCCACCCAGCTGTACAGTCCTTTCATAAAGCGATTACGTTCAGGAAGTTGTTGCAGGGCATTGACAACCTTTCGATCAAGCAGTCTGAAATCTCCGGCATTGGCTGGGATATTGATACGGTTTATTTTGGAAGTTAATTGATAAAACGCCTTGGCGCAGGTTCTTTTGAGCCATGACTCTTCGGATCTGTTTTGGCGAACAGCATAGACCATATCATAACCGTCCTCCCATCGGGTTATAAACTGGCTTAACAACTCAAGAGGATGCTGAAAATCACCATCTATTAAAATGACTGCATCTCCTTTTGCATGATCCAACCCTGCGCTAAGTGCTTTTTCTTTGCCAAAATTACGGCTGAAGCGGATGTAGCGAATAAGGCATTGTGCCCTCAATTGGTGGATGTTCATAAGGGTATTATCCTGGCTTCCATCATCGATAAGAAGTATTTCATAAGGATAAGCCAGATTTTTAAGCGTTTTATCCAGAGCAATAATAAAATCGACAATAACGTTACCCTCATTAAAAGCAGGAACAACACAAGATATCAGTTTTTTATGTGCAGTTTTGGACATAGTGGTTTTAATCAGTACAAATCTAAGATTTAATTCGGAATATATTAACCTACATTGGGAAGTTGAGTCTATGCTAATGGGTGCTTTGGCCATGGCTCACTGCTATTCAGTTAAGGGCATACGTCATCCAGAGCATAGGATTTCCCGGGATTCAGAAGATCCTTCGCTATGCTCTGGATGACGTATGCTCTTAACTTAGTGGTCGTGTGGCCATGGCTGCCACGAGGAATCTTCTGCCGAGGGAGCTGTCCTGTATGCGTGAACCATTTGTCGTGGGTTAAGCGGTTTGCACTCTATTGAATTCATGCTGTCCACCAAGTCTATTTATGATACATGTGATATAATTAATACATCAATGAAGTATTCTATATTTCAGGAAGAACATATGATTACTCTCTCAGATTGGTTCCAAAATGATCCAATTCCTTCTGATGTAATTAATGGCCATTATGATTTGATTCTGGTTGGCCTGTCCTATGTCGTTGCGGTTCTTGCTTCTTATGTTGCACTCACGCTGGTCGGCCGATTGAGAGCAGAACAAAGTCCCCTGGCAAAAATATATTGGCTTGCTGGGGGCGCATTCACCATGGGGGCGGGAATTTGGTCCATGCATTTTATTGGTATGCTGGCTTTTATTATGCCGATGCCTATGGAGTATGCATTAGGCTGGACTGTTGCGTCATTAGTTATGGCTGTTCTTGCTTCGGCTTTGGCGCTATTTATTTTGCAGAAAGAACATTATTCCGTGTTTCAGTTGGCCATGGGAGGTATTATTATTGGCTTGGCCATATCCACGATGCATTATATGGGTATGGAAGGTATGAAAATTCATACCAGTATTCGTTACCTACCGGGATTGTTTTTTCTTTCTATACTTGTTGGTATCACTGCAGCTGAAGCAGCCTTATACTTGGCTCTACAGAGTAATCAAGGGACGAATCGTCGGCAGTCCTATCTTAAAGTGATTAGTGCTCTGCTTATGGGAGTAGCTATTTGCGGCATGCATTATATTGGCATGGCTGCTGCAGTATTTACTCCTCATCCCGATCATGTGATGGAAGCTGGTGCTCAAGCCATTCAACCTAATTACCTGGCTTTTTTTATTGCGGGGATAACGGCATTAATAATCAGCTTGGCTCTAATCGTTTCAAGCAGTTATAAAAAAATGATCATTGCTGTGGAAAATGAAAAGAATTTTCTAACTGCAATGCTGGACAACCTGGAGGATGGGATCATTGCCTGCGATGCCCACGGGCAGATCACCGTTTTAAACCAAACATTGCAATGCTACATGCACTGTATGGACACTCATTTAATGCTCGATGATTTGGCTGATTATTTTACTTTATATACTCCCGATAATGAGCCGCTTTTCAAGGATGAAATGCCATTAAATAGGGTATTGCGGGGAGAAACAGTTCAGGGGCTTGAGCTGATTATGAAATATAAACATGGTGGGGAGCGGGAAGTCGTCATTGATGGGCAGAAAATAATTAACTCAGATGGCAAAAACCTTGGAGCTGTTGCTGTTATTCATGATATTACCGAATTAAAAAGAACCGAAAAATTAAAAAATGAGTTTGTATCCATAGTCAGTCATGAATTAAGAACTCCGTTAACTTCGATACGTGGTTCTTTAGGCTTATTGGTCAGTGGTGTGATGGGGGAGTTTTCTGAAAAGGCCGATAAGTTGCTTGATATTGCTAATAATAATTGCGAGCGCTTGTTGTTGCTGATTAATGATATTCTGGATATAGAAAAAATTGAAGCTGGAAAAATGGACTTCCAGATTAAGGTCTATGATTTAAACCATTTAATTAGCGAATCAATTGCATCTAATAAAATGTATGCCGATAAATTTGGGGTTTTTATTGATTTTGTTCCGTCCCAATCTGCGATTCAGGTACATGTTGATTCAAGCCGTTTAATGCAGGTACTCGCCAATTTAATTTCAAATGCATGTAAATTTTCTCCTAAGGGGGCGCACATCACCGTTGCTATGAGGCGAATGAATTCTACGGTTCGAGTTTCTGTGTCTGATAAGGGGCCTGGTATTTCAGAAGAATTTCAGTCGCGAATATTTCAAAAATTCTCACAGGCAGATTCCTCTGATACTCGAGGAAAAGGGGGGACCGGTCTGGGCTTGAATATTAGTAAAACGATTATAGAGCAACTGGGAGGTACTCTGAATTTTTTTAGCAAACCAGAGGAGGGCAGCACGTTCTATTTTGATCTTCCTGTCTCTCATGATACATCCGTTTTAACCCAATTAAATGCTTTTGAGCCGCATGTGAGTCAAAGGCGGGTGTTGATTTGTGAAGATGACGAGGATCAGTCTGAATACCTTAAAGCCTTGTTGCAATCAGCGGGCTTTCTTGTCGATATCGCAGAAACGGTGGCAATCGCAAAAACCTTATTAGAGGAGCATACTTACCAGGCCATATTGCTTGATTTGATCCTTCCTGATCAGGATGGTATTGCTTTTATAAGAGAATTACGTGCTAACGAGAAAACACGGGATTTACATATTATTGTTATTTCGGTCATTGCTCAAACCGGGCATGCGTTGCTGAATGGCGATGCGGTTTCTGTAATTGACTGGTTTGATAAACCTATTGAATTTAATAAAATCTTAACCTCGCTTAACCGAATCAAGAAGAAAACGGGTTCATCATTACCTCAGATTTTGCATATTGAAGATAATGTGGATATGCAACATGTAGTCGCTACTATTTTGGAGGAGCATGCCGCTGTTGTCACTGCTAATAATTTAGTGCAAGCGAAAGAACTGCTTGAGATAAACACTTATGATTTGATCATCCTGGATTTATTATTACCTGATGGGAATGGTATTGAGATATTACCTTTGCTCGCGCAATACAAGATACCTGTACTTGTCTTCTCGGATATGCAGCTTAATGATGATTATGCAAAATTTGTTAGCGAGGCTCTGATTAAATCCAACTCATCGAATGAAACGTTATTAAATACAATTATGAATTTAATGTAAGGATATAAAATAATGGCCAGAGAACTTAAAAATATTTTATATGCCGAAGATGAGGCTGATATACGAGCGATTGCACAAATAGCCTTGGAAGATATTGGTTCATTTTCGGTTCGCTTTTGTGTGAACGGACGCGAAGCTCTTGAGGCTTTAAGAGATTATAGCCCTGATTTAATCTTGCTTGATGTCATGATGCCAGAAATGGATGGGCCTACTGCTTTGAATGAACTTCGTAAAATTGAAGCTTGTGCCAAAATTCCTGCAATGTTTATGACGGCTAAAATTCAGGCAAATGAAGTCGCGGAGTACAAGGCGCTTGGGGCTATTGACGTGATCGCTAAACCATTTGACCCTATGACTTTGGCAGAGACAATCAAGCAGGTGTGGTTAGAGTATTATGAACAGTCAAATGCAGAGTAAACTTGATGAGCTTATCAAAAATTATACTAAAAATTTACCTGATAAAATTCATCATATCGAAATGGCGTGGAAGGCGCAAAGACAGCATTGGGACTTAACTCAATTTCAGGATTTTCATCGTGAAGTGCACAGTATTTGCGGCTCCTCCGGAACTTATGGCTATCACGAGCTTGGAAGCTGTGCACGGCAGATGGAGATTTACTTAAAAACAGTCCTGAATAATGAATTATTAACCCCTGAAGATTGTGAACGAATTGAGGATTATTTAAACCAATTAAAATCAGTTCTGGCACGTGAACTGTCAAAAAAAACACCTAAATTGGAAGTAAAACAATCTGAGTTTGTTGAAAATAAAGTAGTTTATCTTGTGGAGCAAGATGAGGATTTAAAAACACATTTGTATGATAGCTTAAAACAAATTGGCTATGAACCTTATAAAATCCAGGATTTAATTACTCTGCAAAGGGCGGTGCAAGAAAAAAATCCATTAGCCATCATTCTTGATACTTATTATTTAACCGAAAGCGGGATGGAGCAAATCCTGGATATTCAGAAAAATCAGCTCACACCCATTCAATTATTTTGTATTCTTCCTGATGAACGTCTTATGCCTCGTCTGGAAGCAGTTCGAGCCGGATGCCATGAATTTTTTCAAAAACCAGTGGATATCACACGACTTACTTTACTGCTGAATTATAAATACAGCATTACAAGCAGCGACCCATACCGTATATTAATTATTGATGACTCTGAATCATTGGCAGAATATTATGCGCTTATCTTAAATCAAGCGGGGATGACTGCTCGTGCAATAACAAACCCTATGGATTTATTAAAAGAGCTGGAGCTTTTTAAACCTGATTTATTACTCATGGATGTGTACATGCCTGATTGTAGCGGATTTGAACTTGCCGCAGTGCTTCGTCAGGAGAGCTGTTATACTAAAATTCCCATTATTTTTCTTTCTACAGAAGATGATAAGGATAAAAAATTATTTGCCATCAGTTTGGGCGGCGATGATTTTTTAACCAAACCCATATCGCCCCAGCATTTAATTTCAGCAGTCAGGGCGCGCTCTAAACGAGCCAGCATTTTAAATTACTACATGATTACTGATAGCCTGACGGGCTTATTGAATCATTCCAGTATTCTAAATCAGTTAGAGCTTCAACTAGCCAAAGCACGTCAGGATAATTTAGAGCTGTCTTTTATCATGATTGATATCGATCATTTTAAAAAAATCAATGATCGTTTTGGGCATCCGGTTGGTGATTTGGTCATTAAAAAATTAGCCACTATTTTTTTATCGAGGATACGTAGTCAGGATAACATTGGTCGTTATGGGGGGGAGGAGTTTGCCTTGGTTTTACCTGGGGCTAAAGCGGAGGATGCGAAAGCAATCGCTGATAATTTAAGAGAGCTATTCTCTGAGTATTGTTTTAAAAGTGAGAATAATGAGTTTAGCGTTACGTTCAGTGTGGGAATATCCTGCTTCGATGGATCAAACACTGCGGCACGTATTATTGAGCAGGCCGACCAAGCATTGTATAAAGCAAAACAATTAGGGCGTAATCGTGTTGTAATCTATGAACACTAAAGCGGTGTGCTATTCTTGTATCATTCGTGAAAGAGAAACAGGGGCGCACACAAGGTGCGAGACGTAGGGGTTGGCATGCGATGCCAACAGCCCTGGTTTGTTAATGGTTTTTATTTTTTTAACATTCTATTTACATCAATTAAATCAAGCTGATCAAACACCGAATTACAGGCTGTTGGATTGCCGTCTGATTCGCGCATTGCTGCTAATGTTATTGGATTAATATTTTGGTTTGTAAAGACCGCTCTTATCGCATCAGGATCAGGATGTCTAAACACGTCTCCTTTGGTGTATATAGAGTGCTCATTTTTAAAAATACTCATTTTAGCCAGGAGAGACAGCTTGGGAAACGTTCCATTACCCAATTGATAAGGTATAGCGTGACATGCTTTTTCATCCAGAATTGATTGTTTTAAATCATTTTGTTGTAAATAAACCTGGCTTCTGATTTCCAGAGCCTCGCGGTTATTCGCGTTACGGTTTAACACTACTTGTAAATCCTGGAGAGCTTCTGACAGCTTGCCTTGCTGCCTCAGTATATCTGCACGAGAAGCCCGAGCAGCCTCATTTTGAGGATTTATCTCTATTACTGCATTCAAATCGGTAAGCGCTTCTGGCAGTTTGTTTTGCCGCATCAATATCTGAGCACGAACAGTCAGGGTAATATCATTTTGAGAGTTTATCGCTAATGCCGCATTTACATTCCGCAGGGCTTCTGGCAGTTTGCTCTGATCTATTAAAATTATGGCATGCAAAGCCAGAGCAAGGTCTTCTTGGGGATTTATCTTTAAGGCGGTATTTAAGTCCTGAGCGGCGTCTTCATGTTTCTTCTGTTGCTTAAATAGCTTTCCGCGCTCGATTAGGGCAAAGTGATTTTTAGGAGCTATGTCTAATACGGCATTCAGATCTCGGGCTGCTTCGTCCAGTTTGTGTTGTAGCAAGAAAATCTCACCTCGAATAACCAGAGCATGAGTATTTTGAGGATTTATGATTAATGCAGTATTTAGACTCTGAATAGCTTCTGGAAGATTGCCCATTTTTTTCAATAAGTTAGCATGGAGGGTATAAAACTATACTATTTCCAGGTTCCTGCATTAAGGCCATATTCAAATATTGAAGAGCCTTTTGATTATCGCCTTTCTGTTGGGAATAGTAACTTGAATTGAGCAAATCGTTCACTTGGTTTGAGTTGGAATTAGATGGGTTTGATGTGTTCTGGGTAATGGCGCGTTTCATTAATAATCCTTTGCAAATGTATAGAATTGGTTTTTTGTAACCTGGGATAGTTAATATAATGTGTCTTGTTTGTGCTCAATTGTATCTCTTTGAATTCAATTGAGCAAATGTTTTGTTTTTTGAGGTATGGAAGAACATATTTGTTGCCAAGAAAATGCGTGAGAAGATACTTCAACCATGTAGCTTGCCAGAAGCACTTGAATGGTTTGGTCAGCCTAAAACGCTTCTAGTTAAAACATAACAACGCGATGCTTATCAATAAAATCACAATAATCGTTGTTCTTTTATGTTTGGTGAGCATGGGATTGGATGGTTTTATAAAGTCAGAGGTGCTTTTTTTAAATTTCATTTTAAAGATCCTTTTAATGTTCCTCTTATGATTCAGTTTAGCTTATTAAATAAAAGATATGAGGTTTCAGGTAAAGGGATATTTTTCTTAAGTTTGGCACACTTGGAGACTATTAAATGAACAGGTTATTTAGTCTATAATTAATACAAACGGAAATTCCTTTTTGCCTCGGGAAATGAACGGGGATGTACATGATTACTGTATTGGGATATGAATTATACGATAAAATGAGGCATAATCATGATATTGATACGTATTATGCTTTGAGATTACAAGACCAATGTAAAGTCTTGTTAAGAATTCCTGATAATAAACTAGTCTCCTCGGAACATCTGGCAATTTTGCAGCACGAGTTTCAACTGTTAAAAACAATAAAAGCTTCTCCAATCATTAAAGCTTATGAGTTTTTGCAAAGTACTCCAACTCCTATATTGGTTCTGGAACATGTTGACGGAGCATTATTAAGTACCTTTTTGCTTGAAAATACATTAGAAATTAGCGATTTTTTTGACCTTGCATTGCAATTGGTCGAGATTGTCGGGGAACTGCATCAACAACATATCATCCATAAAGAAATAAGACCTGCGAATATTATTATTGATCCTACTCATTTAACCCTTAAATTGATTGATTTAAGTGTTTCCAGCCAGTCATCTGAAGAATCATTTGGTTATTATAATCTGAATAAATTTGGTGATGGTCTGGCTTATATTTCTCCAGAACAAACAGGACGAATCAATCGCCTTGTTGATTATCGAACCGATTTTTATTCTCTGGGGATCACCTTCTATGAAATGTTAACCAATCAAGTGCCTTTTCAAACGATGAATTCACAGGATTTAATTGAAAGTCATATTACAGAAAAACCACGTTCGGTGTTAACCGTACGACGCAATGTTCCTAAAATGCTGGCAGCGATCATTGATAAATTATTAGAAAAAATGCCAGAAGACCGTTATTCAAGTTCTATTGGTATCAAGTCAGATCTTCTTGGCTGTTATAAGCAATGGGTGGTCAAACGACATCTCACGGAGTATTCGCTAGATACTAACGACATTCGAGATCATCTTTGTATGTCGCATACTTTATATGGGCGGGGTCAAGAGGTGCAACAGTTGGTTGATGCTTTTCGTCGCATCAGCAAATCAGGTTCAGAAATTGTGCTGATTGCCGGATATTCGGGAATAGGAAAAACATCTCTTGTCAAGGAAGTGTGTAAGCCTCTTGTTGGACATAAAGGCTATTTTATTCAGGGTAAATTTGATCAGCTAAGACGCAGTATTCCTTATAGTGGCATAGTCGAGGCCTTTCAAAATCTGGTAAAACAGGTTTTATCAGAGAATTCCGATAAGCTGGGGTTGCTGAAACGTCAATTAATGCACTCTTTGGGAACGGTTGGCCAAGTAGTTATTGATGTTATTCCTGATATTGAATTAATCATCGGAAAACAACCATCAGTACCTCCACTTAATCCTGCTGATGCACAAATCCGTTTTAAGCTTGCGTTCCAAAATGTTGTGCGGGTTTTTGCGCAGGCAGAGCATCCCTTGGTGATTTTTCTTGATGATTTGCAATGGGCTGATAGCTCATCACTGAGTTTCATTGGTAATTTGTTACACGATCGCGAAACCAAATATTTATTAATTATTGGTGCTTATAGAGATAATGAAATAAACGCGCACCACCCGTTACAACTGAGTTTAGATAATTTAAACCGAAATCAAATAACTTCCTCAACGCTGCATTTGCAGCCCATACGCCTAAACGATGTGCATCAGCTATTGCACGATGCTTTATCGGGAACACTAGAGCAACTTCAGAGCCTTGCTGAATTCGTTTATGAAAAAACGCAGGGGAATCCGTTCTTTATTAATGAATTTTTGAAGCTTCTTTATCAGCAGAAATTACTTAAATTTTCTTATGAGCTGAGCATTTGGGAATGGGATTTGGATGAAATCAGACATCAAAGTGCCAATGATACGGTGATTCATCTTATTCATGCAAAAATTCATTTATTGTGTCCATCGACTCAGGAACTGTTAAAACTGGCTTCATGTTTTGGTCATCAGTTTGATCTTAAAACTTTGCTGATTACTAGCGGGCAAACAATCAGCAATACTGCAGAACAATTAGGACAGGCCATCAATGCAAATTTGATTTATCCATTTGAAGAAATTTATCAAACACTGGGTTTGACAGGTCTTGATGAAGCAAACACTGATTTGGAGATGGATACTTTACATTATCGATTTGCTCATGACAAAATTCAGCAAGCTGCTTATGATTTAATCGAACCAGAAGAGCGACTTGAAATTCATCTTAAAATAGGCAGGCTATTATTAAAACAAAAGCCACTTGAGGAACATGAGGAGCGTTTGTTTCAGGTGTTGAAACATTTTAACCAAAGCCTTGCTTTAATGACCGATAGAGATGAGCGCCATTTATTAGCACAATATAATTTTTGGGCGGGACAAAAAGCAAAGAAGGAGGCTGCATATGATGCGGTAAATGAGCATTTATCGGCTGCTGTTGCATTTTTAGAGCCCGTTAACTGGAACCTGGATCATCAGCTGATCTTTCAGATATATAAAGAATGTGCCGTTAGTAACTATCTTGTTGGCGATTTTACAACCGCGGATCGCTATTTTTCCGAGTTAGTAAATCGTTCTTCCTGTGCCATCGATAAACTGGAAATTTATCGGCTGAAAATTGAGATGTATTCTACTCTGGGGAAACACACGGAAGCCGTGCATATGGGATTGAGCGCATTGCGGCAATTTAATATAAAAATCCCTGAACATCCCAATACCGTCCATATTTTAATTGCTATTTATAAAATTAAATTTCACTTGCGCAATACCTGCGTTGAAGAATTATCTTTGTTACCGATGGAGAGTTTACACCAAAAAGCCATAGTTGATTTAATCACTCAGCTATTAAACTCAGCGTTTATCATCGATCAAAAGCTGTTTGTGATTCTAACCTGCAAAACATTAGTCTAAGCCTAAAGCATGGCTATACAGAAAGTACCTTTATGTCCATTCCCGTTTATGCTTTTATTATCATGCATTCACTTAATTTATATGATGAAGCCATTTCATTTGTCCGCTTATATAACCGATTAAAACAGGAATACGGTGCGTCTAATTTTGAAGGAAAAAATCAATTTGTATTAGGCAGCTTTATCAAGCCTTATCAAACTTCATTTGCAAAGAGTAATGCTACTATAAATAACGTGTTTGAATTGTGTTGTGATGTAGGTGATTTGGTATACGGTAATTACAGCAAATTGGTGTTGGTTCTTCATGCCATGTCTGCGTCAAAAACATTGGATGAAGTAAAAAGCAGTGTCGAATCAGCTTTGTCCTTTATGAATCGAGTCACGATTTCTGATTTTATAAACGTTGCCAGATTTTGGGCGTATTACGTTAACTGTTTAAGCGGTTCTGCACCGAATACAGGAGCGCAGTTTGCGTTGTATGAAAAAGAAATTATCGCGGTGAAAAGTAAAACGGAACTTGCTTTTTTCTATAGTTCATTGACCCGGTTGCATTTTTTGTTAGGCAATTTTTCTGAGGCAGTTATATCTGGAGAACAGCATGAACTCTATTCAGAGTACGATAAGGGATTGATAAGTCATCTCGACGGCAAGCTCTTCTTCGCTCTTGCTTTGTTTCAGGCTTTACCTAAAGCACCTAAAAACAAAAGGGCTTCTTATTTAAAAAAATTAAAACATATTCAGCTCTTTATTGATAAATATGCGACATGGTGTCCTGATAATTACAAGGTTTATTCTTTATTGATTGCTGGAGAATTTGCTCGTTTTAAAGGGCAACAGGAAACTTCTCTTGGATTGTATGAGCAGAGTATTCGTCTTGCCGACTCTCTGGGTATGGTCCTTATCGCGGCAATTGCAAGTGAACGGGCGGTAATACACTGTATGAATAGTAGCCTCGATAGAATAGCAACATTTTATTTGCACCATGCATATCGGCTTTTTAACGAGTGGGGAGCAGTTGCCAAAGTTAAATTGTTAGAAGAAAATTATCCCTCTTTAGATGGTCTATAATTATTTTTAAGATAATTCATAAATCCAAAAAAAGGACGGTGTTATGGATAAGCCAGGAGAATTTTGTTGGAGAGAATTAGCTACACCAAATTTGAATCAGGCCAAAGAGTTTTACCACAAAGTATTTGGTTGGGAATTCAGAGACGTTAAAATGGAAACTACGGTTCATACCATTGCAAGCTCCAGAGAAATGGATGTTGCCGGTATGTGGCAGATACCAACAGATCTGGTTGGTAAAGTGCGTCCACACTGGATGTCTTATATATATGTTGTGAACCTGGAGGAATCGTTAACTTTGGCATTAAAACATGGCGCCAAAGTGGTTAGAGACATTATCGAAATTACTGATAGGGGCAAATATGCGGTGATTACCGATCCGACGGGGGCATATATTGCCTTATGGGAAACGACAGGGGATCATGTGTAATTATCGTCTCATTTGACGTTGGTTTTTCATAAAGCCAAAAGCTACAGTTTTTTCGAACTCGGGATTTAGTCTCGAGTCCGTTGTTTTTTCTTTATTTAAGATTGCTCATCCCGAAACGATTAAGTATGTAGCGACTTATACCCCGTGCTAGTTCTCGCTCATTGAAAAAGAACTTCCCTACAACTTCTTGTTTTAATAGGAGCGCTTCCTCTTCATTTGCTGTTCGAATAGCGATTTCAATTTTAGGATTTACTTGATGAGCTATATGAATTATTTGTCTGACCTGAAAGGTGTCTGCAGTGGTTATGACGAGCATACCTGCCCGGGCGATATGAGCCTGTATTAACACGTTAGGTTCTGATGCATCGCCATAAACTGCGGCAATAGAACGTTTTCTCAGATGCTCAATCAGGTCGCGATCCTTATCCACGATTACGTAGGGTAGCCCTTGCCTTGCCAGTATTCGTTCAATGCGTTTTCCCACTCTTCCATAGCCAATCAGAATCACTTGTCCGGAAAGAAATTTTTCATCTGTTGAAATTGGAAGCTGAACTAATGGATCATCGGAGTACTCAAATTGTCCTGCCGCTCCTCCTTTTGAGTCCATCCATGACTGCAGCGGTTTGATTATTTTAAATAGAAATGGATTAAGTGCTATGGAGATTAATGCTCCTGCAATAATCAGCTCCATTCCTTCACCCGGTAATAGATGAAGGTGCACGCCCAAGCTAGCCAGGATAAATGAAAATTCTCCTATTTGTGCCAGACTGACAGACACAGTTAATGCGGTATTTAAGGGATAACGAAACGCGAGAACCAATAAAGCGGCAGCAATTGATTTGCCAATGACAATAATTCCAACAACTGCCAGGACATGGAATGGTTGGTTAATAAAAATTTCTGGGTTAAATAGCATGCCTATGGATACAAAAAATAAGACGGCAAAAGCATCTCTGAAGGGAAGGGATTCCTCTGAAGCACGTCGACTGAATTTGGATTCTCTCATGATCATTCCAGCAAAAAAAGCACCCAAAGCGAAGGACATACCAAAAAGTTTTGAGGCGCCAAAAGCAATGCCCAGAGCCGAGGCTATAATCGCCAGGGTGAATAATTCATGTGAACCTGTGCGGGCAATATGCCACAGTAATCTGGGAACTACCCAACGGCCAAACAGTAACATGACGATGATAAACGAAATTATTTGTAAGACAGTAATACCTAAAGCAACCCATAAGTTTTTATGGATGCCAGGAGTAGCATTAGTGCCGAGCCAATCAGCAAGAAGTGGAAGAAGCACGAGTACTAGTACCATGGCCAAGTCTTCTATAATCAACCAACCAATGGCAATTTGCCCCTTTATCGAGCCAATTAGCCCTTCTGATTCAAGGGCGCGTACTAATACCACTGTGCTTGCGACTGATAACGACAAACCAAATACCAAAGCACCACCCCAACTCCAACCCCACATCAGAGCAAGACTTAAGCTCATTACGGTGGCAACCGTGATTTGAATTAAGGCCCCAGGCAAGGACACCTTACTCGTTGCCAGAAGATGATCCAGAGAAAAATGCAGTCCTACCCCAAACATCAGCAACATAATGCCTATTTCTGCAAGTTCTGCTGCTATCTGGGCATTGGCAACAAAGCCAGGAGTGAATGGTCCTATGATAACACCAGCTAACAAATAGCCAACAATGGTCGGGAGT
>NZ_CALMPD010000206.1 GCF_937871865.1 uncultured Legionella sp. | reverse complement strand
GAGCTTTTTCAGAGCCATTGCTAATAATCAATTTATCGTGTGTTGGCTATATTTGCCGGTCGTGCATTGAAAAAAATCGCAGAAGAATTAAATAGAGAAATCGAGCTGGTTTTTTTGGAGCAAAAAGATGTGGTTGGAGGCAAATGCCATACCTATTCGGATCCAGAACATCCTGAGTTGAAAACTGAAGTGGGGGCAGGAGCTGTTGCACCGAATTATGGAGTGGTAATCGATGCTTTGATTGAGCATGGGGTTGCTTATGAAGCCATGATTCCTGTTGCACGCGAAACACTTGAAATTGGACAGATGTATAATAATTTGTCCTTTAGTGAAAAAGTAATCTTTGCTAAAGATTTACTTGCCGAAATGTCAACGTTCAGTAGTGATTATGATGTATATAAAGACGCGAAGCAGCATAAAAGAAATCTCCCAGATGAATTATTGCTACCTTTTACTCAGTATTGTGCTATTAAAAATATGAGGCTGCTGCCTGTTTTGGCAAAACCATTTGTGCCAGGATTTGGTTATGGTGCAATTACTCATTGCCCTGCGTACAGCGTTCTTGAATATCTGGGTAAAACAACGCTGCCTGATCTGGCCTTTGAAGAACGTATTTTTAATCAACCCTCGCTATTGGCAATTCATGGTGGTTTTCAATTGCTTATGGAGAGAGTAGCCAGCAATTTTGATGTCAGACTAAATGCTACAGTAACTAAAATTGACCGGGCGCCTAACCAGGTAACAGTACATTATCAGCAAAATGGCGTGGACTATATCGAAACAGCGGAAACCTTGGTGTTAGCAACCTCTCCTAAAAATTGGCCTTCATTAGGGCTGGATTTTACCGAAACAGAAACTAAATGCGTCAATCAATTAGAATATTATCGTTACCCTGTGGCGGTATATAAAATTAAGGGATTACCCTCTCAACAGTATTATTTTCCTCAAGGACTTGATGAGTCTGGTTTTGGGCATATAGCTTTAATTACCACCAGAGATGACCGACAAGATCCTGAAGATGGTCGATTATGTACTATTTATGTTAATTTGCCTCCCAACCATAATGATTTTACTTTTGATCATGTGGCATTGGAGGCTGAGTTGAAAGCGATTCAGGGAGTAACAGAGATTACCGTTGTGAAGGAAAAAATCTGGGAAGATTATATGTCCACACTCCCCTGGGATGTACGACTTGAGTTAGATCGGACGCAACAAGAGAGCAATACTATTTATTTAGGTTCCTATGTTCTGGGAGGTTTTGAAGATGTTGTTTGTGTGGCTAACAAAGCGGCGGATACGATGAATGAGTTGTACACGCCGGCACCTTGCTACCAGGAAGATTTAACACTAAAAAATATAAAAAGAGCGTTTCAGTTTTTTTCCGCACCGGTATTTCCTCCTCTGAATAATTTAAATGCTGTAATGGCAGCAGAGGAGCGATGTACTCTTTTTTAATTTGAAGTACCAATAAAGCCAAATCTTTGTGGGCTTTTATGTCCCAGCTTATGAAGAAATCCGGGAAGCTCATGCGCAGCATGATACATTTTAATCGGTACCTGCTTCGCATTTCCTGTCTTTGAGGCTTCACTGTTGATGCACTGATGCGTATTCAATGAATGGCAAAGACAGAGCATGGATTATTTGGTTTTTCCTCAGATTGTTCAAGTTTCTATCTGTTCTCTGTTCCTCATAGTATACTTTTAGATACTTGCAGATTTATATGTTCAGGGTCATTCTGACTTTACGGTATATTCCTTCTTGAGGGGTATCCGGGTTGTTCTTCAAGTATTTGTGTTTTCATTATAAATTGGAAAAATAGAATGTCTGTTAAAGAAACTGGTCATGTTAAATGGTTTAACGATGATAAAGGTTATGGCTTCATTAGTCGAGATAATGGTCAACGATAGTGTCGCTAAGCTCGTGATTGATTTAAGCCATCCGTGGCTAAAATC
>NZ_CALMPD010000205.1 GCF_937871865.1 uncultured Legionella sp. | reverse complement strand
GCTTTAAACATCAGACCGACAAAGGAGGTACTTTTAAACGTATATCGGTTATTTAATATGAAATTATTCACAATAGCAGCCAATACGGCTATCTGTGAGGCATTATAAGGGGGTAAATATTCCCGTAATACGTTGTAAACAACAAATTGAAGCGTCATGCCCATAGAGCCGACCAGGCACATGCTTAGAAAACGTTTCAGCTCATAAAAACGAAGCGTAAAAATAACTCTAAGTGAATCTACAATGCTGTTTTTAGGTAATTTGCTTTCTCCTTTTTCCCGGTCAATAAATTCGATGGGAAATTCACTGATTTTGGCATTGCTTTTATGTAATAACCAAAGAAGTTGGAGTTTGTAAGCATACTGATTGGAAAGAAAGCGTGAAGGTAAAATTCTTTTTAGGAATTGGCGACGAGTCGCTCTAAAACCACTGGTAAAATCTTTATATTTGGGAGTAAGCACGGAGCGCGCAATATAATTACCAAACACTGAAAACAGTTTGCGATGCAGCGCCCAGTTTTTAGGAATACTTCCACCGTTTACATAGCGGCTTCCGACGACACAATCACAATTTTTAAGCATTTCCAGCATCGGGGATATATATTTGGGTTGATGAGATAAATCAGCATCAAATTCAAAAATAATATCAGCATCCATTTCTGATAAAGCATAGTTCATTGCTTGTAAATAAGCAGAACCCAAGCCTGATTTTTGGGTCTCGCAGTGCAAGTGTAATTTGGGGTAAGACGGCTTCAATGATTTAATTATACGCTGAGTATTATCCGTAGACGCGCTATCAAAAATTAAAACGTGGACGTCATAATTTTGAATCAAATTTACTGCATTAAAAATCTGATTAATTGTTTCTTCTATTACAGAAGCTTCATTATATGTTGGGATTATGACAACAACTTTTTCATGGGTTGATTGCTTCGGCATAGAAGTATTCGTTGTGTCGATTCCGTTTGAATCAAGAATCAAATTGTTTATCTCAAATTTAGGTAGCAATTCTCTCGCGATATTATCAGTTGGACTGTAAAAAATAAAGAGATCTTAATGTATATGCATTTTGGGCTACATGGAATGAACACACTTTATCAACTGTGTAGGGTTTATTCACGCTAACGAACAGATGCAAATATCTCTGCCATCATACACCTTGCACTGCCGCCTCCAATAGTTTCAATCGTATCAATGTTTACTGACACTAATCTGGAATAGCACCGGATAATATTTAATTGTTCCTTGTTAAAAGAATGCATTGCTCGAGAGGATAAAATTAACAGGTGCTCTCCATGAATATTAACGAGTTCTAAAACGTTGCCACACATATGTCTTACTTGAGCATGACTTATATTGATTACTGTTTTATTCGTTAATTGGAAACTTTTTAATAGAACGGAGCGCTGAGCTTTATCTTTGATTGAATCAAGGCAGATTATCACATATTTTGGGGCGATGCTGAGCACTACATTAGTATGATAAACAGGATGTTCATCTTCATCGAAACTGTTAAAAATAATGGGTTGATACTCTAATAACCGAGCGACCTTTTCTACTATGTTTGCTGAAGTTCTGTTCGAACGAGCGGCATACAACAGTTTATTGGCCCTGTCTAAAACAAGACTCCCTGTTCCTTCCAGGATTTCATGTTCATTCGTTCTCAGATCAATTATTTGATGCACCTTGATTTTTGTATTACTTAATACCTGGTTTAACCCATCAATAGTGACTTCGGCTTGTCGATTTACTGCAAGCATGGGGTAAATGATCACAAAAGTATTTCCCTTATCATCGAGATGAGTAGAAAACCAGTTATTAGGGAAGACAGCATCTGGGAGTATTTTATCCTGATTTAAAATGAGTACATTGACTCCTTCATTTCTTAAAGTGTCTACCATATTATTAAATTCGAACAAGGCTAAATCTGCGGCATTGCTTATTGATAATGTTGATTGAAAACTATTGCTGGCAGAGGTTTCCTGATTAAATTGAAACGTATGTGGTGGTACCATTAATACTGAAGATGTTACTGACATAAAGTTTCCTTATGTAGGGCTGCTGCATTAAATCTCGGCACTGAAGGTTCATTTAATTCATCTATGGATTGGGATGTAGGATTTGGCATAAAATGTTAACAGATCTAATCTCTAGTTTAAGATACTCTCAGGGCTGAAACAAAATTTCAATAAAATATTTTTATTGCAGGGAATGAACGCAGGTAATACGAAAAAAATGCACTATATATCTTTATTTATTATTGGATTATAAAAATCAGAAGTTATTTATTCCAGAGTTGAATAATCTCATGATAACGGTCAACAGAGCCATTCTGGATATCTCATTTATATTTCTGTTTAGTGTAAAAAATGAATAGGGATTGTTGCTTTGAATAATTTTGGATTGATGAGAAATCAATTGCTTTAAATCCTTTGTATCTTTTGTATTGGAGAGTTCTTCAGCAAAACTAGAAACTCGATCTTTATGTTTTGCTTTGGGTGATTCTTTATAGGCAGACAATTGTGCCGAAAGCATGCTGCGCAAAGATGTAAAACCAAAGATCAAATGGCAATGAGGGGCTTGTCGTCGAAGGATTCATGACAACAGATCTAAAAGAAAGGCCAGCTCCTGATATTCAGGCCAATCCACATGAATGCTCGTGAAAAATCACCATTACCAGAATTTCTGAATTTTGAAATGGCATTTTACAAACCCACCAAAACTTTGTTCCACCAGCAATAACAAATTTAGGCGCCAAACCGTAAATTCTGACACAGATGGGGGTGCTACCTAATAACGAGTCATGAAATGCATCAGGTTTATAGGCTACCCCTGCGGCAAAGCCAGGGCTTTATTGATTCACTATTTAGGATGATGGGATTGCTATGCTTCGTTATCAAAAAACTCTAGGAAATGCGATGTATGCCAGAGATTTTGGAAGATAATAGAAAGAGATTATGATTGGTTGTGGTGTGCTCAATAAAATGACCTCATTGGGAATGCCTGTAAGTTATAGATCCGCCTAAATTTTATAAAAGATAACCATGCAGAGGGTTAAGAAACAAAGCCCAACGAAGACGCCAATTTAAATCGACCAAAGAAATTTGGAATTCCGCTGCCATGGAGCTTCGTTGCGCCTAAAATTCGGCAAGCTCTCCCCTTTCTTGCGTTATCAAAAGTTAAATTGACGACACTGTTAGACCAAAAGTTTAGTTGATGCTGTATTGCTGAGGACGGGATGTCTTCTCCAAGTGTAGGAGTTTTTCTTTCTGCAATAATTGTTCAAACTCAACGGCACTATGAGGCTTCGCCCAAAAATGGAAAATATTTCGTCTTTGCGCACAAATGTTACGGATTTCACTAAGATAGTTATTTTCGGCATGGTGATCAAATACATTTTCCTGCTGCAATTGAGTGCTTATGGTTGTTAATAACTTCGATTTCCACTCGCTATTCCTTGTGCTATAACGACCATTTTTTTTCATTTCAATATTTTTAACTAACGTATCAATAATTTTAGTTAATAAGGTTTTTCTATGGTCTTCTTGTGTTAATTCGACCGTATGCAGATGTGTTTTTTGAGTATTAGGTTGATACTGCTTGTTAATATTTGTATTGCTAGCAAAGTAGACAGTGGAGAAGCCCTCATCACCATCCATATAAATAATTTTAAAGGTCGAGTCATCAATAGAATGCCTGTTGCCTGCTTTGTTCCTATCAGACCCATGTCCGTGCACAAAAGTTATTTGCCTAGACAAGGCCTCAAATCCTTGGGGAGGATTAATAGTGCAATTACGTCCACTATTTCGAGACCATGCCAATGCGGTTAATCCTGTTGATTCTGATAACTTATTTCTATCACTTTTTCGAATGGATTCAAGACCCTTAGCGACTGCAAATTCTTCATTTAACGCATCAATAAATGAAGCTAGATCGTAAGCGGTAGTAATCTTATTGGGGATGGGTACGCCAAGTTCTTCTGCAACCTCAAGGAGTACACTAAGGGCAACAGATGCATGGGTATAAATATACATACTTCCTGAATTATCGATTTCATAATCTATTAAACATAATTTATTTTTATAGGCGGTCTCATAGTGTAATCTAGTATCTTTCCAGTTAATTTTATCCTCATCTAATCCTATGACTAATCCTAACAAAGAGGCCGCTTCACATGGTTCAAGATTCGATGGATTAAGTTGGATGGCCTCTTCTGAATCCGGATTTTCTAGGCATAATCCAAACTTTTCAAAATTAGCTCTATTACCTGTAGTTATCGTATTTTCCATATAGGCAATTAAGCCGATATCATGGTTTGAGTATAGAATTTTTACAGGAATCCTGAATTGGTCTAGTTTGTACAGTAAAGCCATGGTCATACCATCATCAGCCCCTCTATCACACACGATATCCCCGATAAAGCGCACACAAGCCTTAGTGTTCCCGGGCTTAATACGATTTAGTATCTCTAACAGGGCGTTTCGTTGTGCTAATATTAAATTATAGTTCTCTCTAATTTCATCTAAGTCACTCACTCCAAGCACTTTCATTTTATACAGCTCACTGAAGCGTAAATAATCTTCCCTGTTAAGAGTTACAATTCCGGCAGTAATGAGTGAGGCAAGAATTTTTAAGGTGTTTCCATGCTGATCGCCAAAAGTGATACTTTCTTGCAAGTAATTATTATTATGGAATTGCGTTCTGTTTTTGGATGGGAGCTTATCGGAGGTTAATATTTTTCTGACGACATCAAATGGCATTATACATCCTACACAAAAATGTAGATTAATTATGGTTTATGTTTGATTTTAAGTCAATAGAGGCTTGCTCGGCCGAATTGCCTCAAAATAAATGTTACCGAATAAAAAAAGAGACATTGATATGGGGAAGCTTTCGATGGATCTTTATTTGGACAATATGCTTAAGCGTTATAGAACAGCTAATAAACGTCGAAAAGGTGAATTACTTGATGAGCTATGTGCTGCGAGTGGTTATCATAAAAATCCTGCGATAAGGGCCTAGTGTGTACATAGCCCTGTTTTCAGTCAACATTAGTTCCTTTTTTCATGAAATAGTTGTCACTAATAATGTGTTAAGTATTATTTTTGAGTAAAAATATTTGATTTACTAAAATCAATTAGCCCCCCTCTAATATTTCAACGACAATTAAACTATCGTCAGGAGTAATATATAATCAATTAATTTCGATACCCAAACAGGGTATCATGAAGTCGCTTCGCTCGTCTTTTATTTAAAAAGTGGCGAAAATTCTCCGCCACGTTGCTTTTAAAATTCAGTGGGTGGGATGGTTCATTACATTGGAGCCAAAAATCAGGTGTTTGAATACATCGAAATATACTACAATCGGAGATGACTTCACTCAATGATCGGGTATAAATCTCCTGAGTTATTTGAGGTTAAAATGGCAGCTTAGTTAGGTGTCCGTTTTTTCTAGGCAATATCAGAATTATCTGGAGCTTTAAATTCAGGGGGGAGTTACTACAGGTTTGGTTAAACACGCTTAATAAAATTCTATCGCAAATACATTCTTCATTAATATTTGTTAGTTTATTCCATGACGTTGTTTGAACCTTGATTTTTAAATCGGGGCTTCTTTAAAGAGTTTGGGATATCATGTTGATGGGAATAATAATTTGGATATAAAAAAACGCCTTGTTTACTAAATATAAGAATATCTGAGAATAAACAAGGCGTAGATAATTGGTTTTAGACCACTTCAACTTCTTCAGCTTGAGGACCTTTTTGTCCGTTGCTAGCTTTGAACATTACAGTTGCACCTTCAGCAAGAGTTTTGAAACCACTGCTTTGGATTGCGCTGAAATGCACAAAATAATCTTTACCGCCACTTTCTAGAAAACCGAAACCTTTGGACTCATTAAACCATTTTACTGTACCGCGAATTTTATCTGACATGTTATTTTCCTAAATTGTTACCAGACCATTGTAGCATTATTTTATTAATTGTGCTGTTTTTTTATGAATTATTTTCATAATTATTTTAATTTAAGGTTATTTGGCATAAAAATCAAGCATATTTGTACTTTTTTAGCTTGAAATGGGGGCGTTACTTTGACTTAACAGTTCTCTTGCATGCGAACGAGTTTGTTCGGTTATGGTTAAGCCACCTAACATACGAGCAATTTCATCGATTTTATCTGCTGTTTTAAGAAGGGTTATCTCTGTGCTGGTTTGTTTACTATCGCTTTGTTTCTCTACCATAAAATGGCTGTGTGCTGAAGCTGCCACCTGAGGCTGATGGGTGACACAAAACACTTGTAATCGTTCACCTAATTGGCGCAGCATTTGACCAACCAGAGCTGCTGTAGCGCCGCCAATTCCCACATCGACCTCATCAAACAATAAGGTTGGTGTAGAACCTCTTTGCGCCGTAATCATTTGTATGGCCAGCCCTATACGCGATAGCTCACCGCCTGAGGCAATCTTGTTTAATGAATCAGGAACCATGCCTGGATTGGTACACACTTTATATTCAACTCTATCTTGGCCGTGTGCCTGCATTTTTTCTAATGGGGTTATTTCGATTTCTACCCATCCTTTGGGCATACCCAGTTTTTGGATGCTGGTTGTAATTTCCTGGGCTAATTTTTTCGCATGTTTGAATCGCGATTCGGTTAGCAGTGCTGCGGCATTTTGATACGCTTTAGATAACTGGCTTAATTGCAACTGTAAATGGGCAAGCTGTGTTTCTGCATTTTGGAGATTATCCAATTCCAATTGCAGCTTTTGCTCATGAGCAGCCAGCATGTTGCTATCAATATGATATTTTCTTGCCAGGTGATGAATGGTACTCATTCTCTCTTCTACTTCTTGTAGGCGTTGTGGATCCAGTTGGATGCGATCACTGAATTGCTGCAATTCATCTATTGCTTCCTCGCACTGAATTAAAGCACCATTGATTAATTCAAATGAGTTCTTTATCTGTGCCTGATCTTGAGGTAGTTGATTTAATAATTGCAGTATTTGGTTTAAGCCGGAACAAATGTTTTGCTGCTCATCACTGCTTAACAGAATATGGATGTGATTACTGTGCTCCAGATATTCTTTGGCATGATGCAGCATTTGATGTTCTTGATGCAGTGCTTGCAGTTCACCCTCCTGCAATTTAAGAGCTGCTAATTCATCAATTTGAAATTGTAATAGCTTGATTCGGTCAGCCTGTTGTTCTTGATTTTGTAGCTGATCTATTTTTAATTTAACCTGTTGGCATTGTTTAAAAATACTGGAGACATTATTCAACATGTTTTGATTATTCGCGTACTGATCCAGTTGTTGCCGATGGGTTGGGTGTTGCATTAAGGCTTGATGCTGATGTTGGCCGTGAATGTGTACCAGCTTATCACTTAGTTCTTTGATTTTTTGCAGTGGAAATGGTTGGCCATTGATATAGGATTTTGAGCGGCCTTCTGCATAAATAATACGTCTTAAAAAGATCTCTCCTTCTTCACAGGAGATGTCGTGTTCTGCCAGCCATTGAGCGGGTTCAGATGATTCATCAAAGATAAAGCCTGCGGTAATATCACATTTATCCTGGCCGGGACGAATAACTGATGCATCACCACGCCCACCAAGAGCAAGCATCAATGCATCTATCATAATCGACTTTCCAGCACCTGTCTCACCGGTAAAAGTGGTCATGCCTTTGGTAAAATCTAATTCAAGTTGTTTGACTATAGCGAAATGTTCAATGCGCAAGGTTGTGAGCATGATTTATCCCTGATGTTTGGATTCCCAGCCAAGTTTACTGCGTAATGTATCATAATAATGGTAATCCAGGGGATGTAACAAGCGCAACTGATTATGATTTTTGTATATTGAAACTTTTTGTCCTGGTTTTACCATTCGAGACTCATGGCCGTCACAGCTGATACGTAATTCATTTTCATTAAACTCACTGATGTGGAGCTCAATTTTTGCTTCTCCATCAACAACAAGTGGGCGCGAGCTTAAACTGTGAGAAAACATGGGGACTAACACTATGGCATTGAGCTGGGGATGCATGATAGGGCCACCTGCTGATAGTGCATAAGCCGTTGAGCCAGTTGGGGTGGATAAAATCATGCCATCAGCTCGATAATGGCTTACTAATTGCTGGTTAACTAACACATCAAATTCAATGAGATGTGTTTCGTTGCCTCGTCCTAATACCACATCGTTGAGTGCATCACCTTCGAAATAGGTTTTATCCCCATCGTAGATGCAGGTGTGCAATAAAAATCGTTTTTCTTCTTCATACTGTCCACTTAGAACAGCACCTAATTGGGTTTCTATATCATTAGGGAGGATGTCCGTTAAAAAACCGAGACGTCCACGGTTAATTCCTATTACTGGTGTATTTACTTTAATTGCCATTCGCGCTGCGGAAAGTAAATTGCCGTCACCGCCAACAACTATTATGAGGTCATTCGCCTCTCCCATAGCTTCTCGAGCTAATACGGGAATATTCATTGTGTAACTGAGTGTGGTGTCTATATCCTGATAAATCTGAATCTTTTGTTTTTCTAGAAAATCAACCAATCGGTGCAAGCTTTCACTCACACCTTGGTTGGCTCGATGTTGCCGAGCATAAAGAATGACGCGTTTAAATTTTTGCTTCATTTTTTATTAGTCTTCATTGGCGATGCGCGATGCTTTTTTCCGCTCGTGCTCTTTTAAGGATTTTTTACGCAATCTGATAGAGTCCGGCGTTACTTCAACTAACTCATCATCATCAATAAATTCCAGAGCTTGCTCCAGGGTTAATTTAATCGGAGGAGTCAGAACGATGTTTTCATCTGTACCAGAAGCTCGCATATTAGTTAATTGCTTCTCTTTGGTTACATTGACAACCAAATCGTTATCTCGGGCGTGAATACCAACAATCATTCCTTCATAACAATTAGCTTGCGGATCGATAAATAAACGGCCTCGCTCTTGCAAATTGAACAGCGCAAAGCCACGAGCTACTCCTAGGCAATTGGCAATTAAAACACCATTGGCTCGTTTGCCTATGCGTCCTTTAATTGCTGGGCCGTAATGATCAAAGACGTGGTACATTAATCCAGTGCCTGAAGTCGCTGATAAAAATTCATTGTGGAAGCCTATCAATCCACGTGTTGGCACCAGGTAATCCAGGCGTACTCTGCCTTTACCGTCTGGAACCATATTTTGCATGTCGCCGCGACGCTCACCCAGTTTTTCCATAATGGTGCCCTGGTGAGTTTCTTCCAGGTCAACAGTGAGGCGCTCGTAAGGCTCTTGCTGTTCACCGTCTACTTCTTTGATGATCACTTCTGGTTTACAGATGGCTAATTCATAGCCTTCTCTGCGCATGGTTTCGATAAGAATAGATAAATGTAATTCACCGCGTCCAGAAACTCTGAATTTATCTGGATCCTCACAATCTTCAACACGCAAAGCAACGTTATGTAATAATTCAGTGTCTAAACGCTCACGAATTTTTCGTGACGTAACATATTTACCTTCCTGCCCTGCGAACGGTGAATCATTTACCTGGAAGGTCATGCTGATTGTTGGTTCATCAACCATTAATGCAGGTAACGCTTCTACAGTATTGGGATCGCAAATGGTGTCGGAAATATTCAGGTTTTCGATACCGGTTATGGCAATGATATTGCCTGCATTTGCTTCTTCAATTTCAACCCGTTCCAAGCCTTTAAAACCTAATAGTTGTAATAGACGACCAGTGCGTATATTGCCGTCTTTATCAATAATTTTAACCGGCGATTTTGCTTTAATCTGACCACGAGAAACTCGACCAATGCCGATAGTTCCTACATAAGTAGAATAGGCCAGTGAACTGATTTGCATTTGGAAGGGACCATTAGGATCCACATCCGGTGGAGCAACTTTATCAATAATCGTTTGCAATAATGCAGTCATATCGGTTGCTTCATCCTCCAGATTCAGTTTTGCATAGCCGTTTAAAGCCGAGGCATAAACCACTGGGAAATCCAATTGAGTGTCATTGGCCCCAAGATTATCAAACAAATCAAATACCTGGTCCATTACCCAATCTGGTCTGGCACCTGGTCGGTCAATTTTATTGATAACGACGATTGGATTTAATCCGCGGGCGAATGCTTTTTGAGTTACAAATCGTGTTTGCGGCATTGGGCCGTCTACCGCATCAACCAATAGGATGACACAATCAACCATCGATAAAATACGCTCTACTTCTCCACCAAAGTCTGCGTGTCCGGGGGTGTCGACTACATTTATCTGGTAACCATTCCAATAGACGCAGGTATTTTTAGCAAGAATGGTAATTCCGCGTTCTTTTTCTAACGCATTGGAGTCCATTACTCGTTCAACCTGGGGGGCTCTTTCGTTCAGGGTGCCTGTTTGTTGTAGTATTTTGTCTACAAGGGTTGTTTTGCCATGGTCAACGTGTGCGATGATGGCAATATTGCGAATCTGTTCAGTCATAAATAACCTTTAGTTGGGAATAGCTGAATTTAATATTAAGAAAAAATTTGAGCATTTGTTCATAGATTCAACATTATACACGAATTGCTGGCTAAATCCTATCTACGAAAGTGGGTAATTCTAATTCTTTAGGTTTTAATGCATGCTTGTTAAAAATTATATTGAAGTGCAAAAAACATTTAAATAGAATAAATTGGGATTATTTTTAGGCTTTATGATGAATAATATCAAAGGATTTACAATTGTATTAATGATGTTTATTTTAATACAAGAAAATGTTTTTGCCAGTTCATTTCCTGCTGTTTGTGAGTCTTCCATCGAAAAACCATGTATTGTTCAAGACAGCAAGACACAACATTCACCAGTCCAATGGTTAAGGGATATTGCTACTATTGCTGACGCCTATGATGGCACGGTTCAAGGTATTCAGAATATGTATCTTTCCGGAAGTGAAGAGCCGAGCGAAAAAGGATGGAGAACCATCGCCGAGTATATCGCTATGCGCAGGCCAAAAACTGGAAAACCAGTTGTCGTACTGGATTTAAGACAGGAAAGCCATGGATACCTGAATGGCAGGGCAATTACCTTAGTGAGCAATCATAATTGGTTAAATCTGGGAAAGACAAACGAACAAAGTGCGGCCGATCAGGAAGATTGGCTGGCCTCTTTAAGAAGCAGGAAGACTGTCCCTGGCGTGTTGACGGTACCGCAATATAGAGAGAAACAGTATTTTCTTGGCAAATCAATGGCGGTGGCTACAGTCCGAAATGAACAGTATTATGTTGAAAAATGGGGTTTTGAATACCATCGCTTGTTTATCACCGATCATCGTGCGCCATCAGATGCTGATGTCGACGCTTTTTTGGCGCTAGTTAAATCAAAGCCGAAGAAAACCTGGTTTCACGTACATTGCCGTGGTGGCAAAGGGCGAACCTCAACCGTTTTAGCAATGTTTGATATGTTAAAAAATGCAGATAAAGTCAGTTTTGAAGACATCATTCATCGACAGGCTTCTATTTCACCGTATTATAATTTATTTGATGTGTATCGCGATAATCCTGATTTAACGCCTTATTATGTCAAAAGATTGGCTTTTTTAATGCAATTTTATGAGTTTTCACGCCAATCTTTGATGGGGTATGCTGGAACCTGGTCTGATTGGAAGGTGTTGCAAAGTCAATAGTAAAAATCATCATTCAGGACATGTGATTCTAAACACTCTCAATGGTGTCAACTAAGCAACATATCTACCTCGCGAAGCTCGTCTATCCTCTCGCCCCTTGGGGAGAGAGTTAGAGAGAGGGGGAGTATTAGGAACACTAACTTTTTGTTACTTATTGCTCAAAAATCGATTTGGTTTGCTGGACTCTAACCAGTTCAGCTGCAAATCGTGCTATTCGTAATTAATCTTTACTCTTACCAAATAATATTTTTAAATTTCATGCTGATATATTGGTATAAGCTTTGCTAGACTAATAGTAGGAAGTAAAAAAAGGGGGTCTTATGAAGCAACTAATTTTACATCCCACAGACATTAGTCAATGGCATGCTTTGGTTAATGAGGCGCAAGCCTCTACGCGTTTGATTTTAAATGAAAGTACAGAGAGTTATCTTGTCTTTTTATTGATGCGTTTTGCCCAAGGCCCCAAATTGATCGAATCGGTTGTTGCTCTTGATTTTCTCGAGTCCATGCGCAAACCACGTTTGCTTCAGTTGGAACTCTTACGTGATGTAGGAGATAAAAGCCTTCTTTTTTGTGGCTTGTTTCCGGGAATTGCACAAAGACGTCATGTCAGTCTAAGTTATTTTTCTGATATGGGACAAGCTGCTTATTTGACTGCTGGTGAGCTTCAGGAAAGTGAAACGGCAGACTTATTTTTCCAACTTAGTTCACAGTTCGTTACCTTGCAACACATCTTACAGGCGATGAGAGGGGAGTATTTGCAGTTTAATCAGAATGATAAAGGTATTTTATCGTCAACCAATCTAACCATGCAATAATGGTTTTAAACTCAGTCTAATAACCAGTATCGAGATTGAATCATCTTGGTACTGGTTTTCCAGATGAATAATATCCCGTAATTCCTGAGAGAAGTTGCGCACATGGCATGTGCGCAGGAGGCGTGATTATTTATGGAACATTAACGTCACGTCTATGGCATCAAAATTATATTTTTGATTACAAAAATCACAATTGATTTCAATAGCGCCTTGCTCTTGCAATAGTGCATTGGCATCTTCTTCGCTCAGTGTTTTTATGACCTGCTTCATCTTTTCCTGGCTACAGCGACATTGGAAACGCGTGCTGCGGGGTTCAAATAATCTGACTTCTGTTTCATTGTAAAGGCGATAGAGCAAGGTTTGGTTGTCCAGCGTCAGTAACTCTTCTTCACTTACAGTCTGCCCCAATTGCACCGCGTATTCCCAAAACTGTTCTCTTTGCTGGCTATCTTGTCCCGGCATGAGTTGCAGTAACATTCCTGCCGCCATTTCATCGTTTACAGCAAGCCATACTCGTGTGGCTACTTGTTCAGATTGGGCAAAGTAGATCATTAAATTTTCACTCATTGACGTTGCCTGAATGGGGACCATGCTTTGGTAGACCTGGGTTTGATTGTCCTGGCTTATCGTGAGCACCATTTGTCCTTGAAGAAATGCGGTTGCGTAATCGATGATTTCCAATCCTTCAGTGAATTTTGCAAAGGCTCTGATGTTTAATAGGTGATCGCACTGAACTAATAACAAGGGCAGGCGTGCATCACCCTGAAACTGTAAATTCAAACTGCCTTCAAATTTAATACTGCTTGCTAAGAGCAGGCAAGATACTATGGCTTCACCCAGCAAATTTTTTACCATGGGTGGATAATTTCGTTGATTCATTATGGTTTGAAATGTGTGTTCAATATGAACGATTTCACCACGGATATTAGCATGTTCGAATATAAATCGTTGTAAGGTATCAGGGGTTTTCATTGGGGTACTCATCACAAAAATGTGACTATTCTATCATAACATGTGTTGATTGCTGACCAAAATAATTGAGTTTTTGTAGCGTTCCGACGTGGTGCTCTTAACTCTCTGGAGGGGCATTTTTTATAAGAGTGTCGAGAGCTTTATTTTATTTTCTAAAGTATTCTTATCTTTTCTGGAAAATTAAAGGTCTTGTACTATCCTTAAAAAAACCTTCCCAAAACATGAGAAACATCATGAAAAATAACAACATTCTTATGCCTCTTTTTAAAACAATAGATAACTTTTTGTTCGGAGTTGTTGAGGAAAAAGAACTGGAACAGCAAACAGATTTCATTGATAGTGAGCATAAAGACGAGTTTGAAATGGAGCAGTCTGGTAATTAACAGTTGATTAGAAAAGTCCGGGTAAGCGATAATGTTATTTTTTTGCACGAGATTTTACTATGTTGAATAGCCAACAAATGGCTGCAGTACATTATATTGATGGGCCATTGTTGGTTCTTGCTGGAGCAGGAAGTGGTAAAACCCGAGTAATCACGCAAAAAATTGGTTATTTAATTAATACCTGTGGTTATGCCGCAAAATCTATCTGTGCTGTTACCTTTACTAACAAGGCTGCTAGCGAAATGCGCGCTCGTGTGGCCACTGTTCTTCCGGCACAAAACCGGCGTGGTTTGAAAGTAGCTACTTTTCATACCTTAGGCTTAAGCATGGTAAAACGTGACGCTGCTTTATGCGGGTTAAAAAAGGGATTTTCAATTTTTGATAGTGAAGATTGTTTACAGGTATTACGTAATTTCCTCACCGCCAACAAAGCGAATGAACGAGAATATCTGTTCCAGATACAACAGCAAATTTCCCGCTGGAAAAATGATCTTTTAAGCCCTGAGGCAGTGTTTCAGCGTACGCCTGATTCACCAATATATGAAGAGGCTGCTTTAATTTACCCTCGTTACCAGCAAGCATTAAAATCATATAATGCAGTGGATTTTGATGATTTGATTCGTCTTCCGGTCAGTTTATTGACCGAACATCCTGAAGTTTTAGAATATTGGCAAAACAAGATCCGCCATTTGCTGGTTGATGAATATCAGGACTCCAATACCAGTCAGTATCTCTTGGTAAAAAAATTAGTGGGAGTGCGCGCCCACTTTACGGTAGTCGGGGATGATGATCAGTCTATCTATGCATGGCGTGGAGCTAAACCTGAGAATTTAGGTCAGTTACAAACGGATTATCCACAGTTAAAAATTATTAAATTAGAACAAAACTACAGGTCAACCAGCCGAATTTTACATACAGCAAATCATTTAATAGCCAATAATCCTCACTTGTTTGAAAAGAAACTATGGAGCGATTTAGGGCATGGTGAAGTATTAAGAGTGCTTTGTTGCCGGGATGAAAATGATGAAGCAGAGCAAGTCATTTCCGATTTAATCAGCCATAAGATGCGCTCACGTACTGATTATGGGGATTATGCTATTTTGTATCGAGGCAATCATCAATCAAGAATATTTGAAAAAGTACTAAGAAATTATGGTATTCCTTATCACATCAGTGGTGGCCAGTCCTGGTTTGCCAAGGCAGAGGTAAAGGATGTCTTTGCCTATTTAAAACTACTATGTAATGAGACGGATGATGCTGCTTTTTTGCGAGTAATTAATACACCCAAACGTGGAATTGGGGATAGTAGTCTCGATGCTCTGGGGCAATACGCGCAATCTCGAGGGCTAAGCTTGTATGCCGGAGCGAGTCATCTTGCATTAAGTGAGCATCTTGCTGATAAACCACGTGCAGCCTTGAGTCATTTTAAAGCCTGGATTGAAGAAATTAAGCGACGTATTGCCGCTGGTTCTGTTGTTGAGCATTTAAAACAAATGGTCGATGACAGTGGATATGAAGCTTATATTTATGAACAAACGGATACTCCGGCCAAAGCCCAAAAAAGAATGGATAATGTCTGGGAGTTACTGGAATGGGTCGGGAGATTATTAGCTAAAGCTCCGGGTAAAACCCTGAGTGATGTTGTGAATAAATTAATCTTGATTGATATTTTGGAGCAGTCAAACGAGCAGGAGGACGATACGCTGCAACTGATGACCTTGCACGCATCGAAGGGCTTGGAATTTCCTTATGTTTATCTGGTGGGGATGGAAGAGGATTTATTGCCGCACCGGGTGAGCATTGACGATGATCAGATTGAAGAAGAACGGCGATTAGCTTATGTGGGAATTACCAGAGCCCAAAAGGGGCTATGTTTTTCTTTGGCAAAACAACGGCGTCGCGCAGGGGAGTTGCAAGATTGCATGCCCAGTC
>NZ_CALMPD010000204.1 GCF_937871865.1 uncultured Legionella sp. | reverse complement strand
GCTCGAGTACATGCGGTGCTGACTGACATCTGGCCAAGCAACAGCGTGGAGCATAAAAGTAATGCGGTTTTTTTCAGAGAGCATTTTTTCATTATTCAATCCTTGAATTTGTCTGCAATAATCATTATTGGTTATCTAAGCCTGTTTAGCAAGCAATCCAAATATAACGAGTTTTATCTATACACTGTGGATTAAACAGAGGTACTTGTCGTCGATAACAATGGGCTATAATTAATCTAAGAGGTGTATCATGACTTTAACCAGTAGATCTGTACTTATACTCTTTGTGTGTGCATTAGGTTTATTTAGTCCTAAAAATGTATTGGCCTGCCAGTGTTTTAATTCATACTTTATTAATTCTATTTTTTATAATAGCCAAAATGTCACCTGCTATATTTCCAGGGATCATGGCAGAATAATCAGTGCCAGAATTTCTGATGGCACGAACAGCGCTACCTCTTTATTTTATGGCTGTTCTTTAAATTCGGTATACAGTAATGTTAGTCGTGAATTCTACGATTTATTTACTAATGATAATGATTTGTGCATTGATGAAATCCTTCATGCATGCATGATGCTCAACGTTGAGCCTTATTCCGAATAGAAAGAAGAGGGGAATAGCTGCTTACTGTTTAGTATAACGAAACGTCAATCGTAGATAGCATAAAACCACTCAAGAGTGGTTTTATGTTTTTGGATCCCCTTCCGCATGCTGCTTCCAAGGTTCCTACATCTTAACTATAGGACAGATTTTTTGATTTGTCAAAATATTGACCAAATAATTTGAAATAACGTTATGTGTTAATGAGGATAAATCCCTATTCAAAATGATAACTTGAGTTAGGGAATTACTCTCATGAACAGTACATCTCAATTATATTATTGATATTAACTGACTTTCTTGTGTTTGATATAAAACTGATCAATTGAAGTGGATACATCACGAGCGGTGAAATTTGGCCAATGGTCTTTATCGAATCCTGGGGCATCTTTTAATCGCTCTTTTTCCAAATTGAGATTAAAACAGTCTTCTTCTTCATTGTAAGTAAACATGCTCCATGGAATTGCGAAGAATTTATTGCCAAATCCCAAAATCCCACCGAAATCCAATACCAGGTAACTTACTCTTCCGGTGGCTTTGTCAATTACTACTTCATTGATTTTACCAAGGTTTTCGTCATTTAAGTTCTTGACGTCTACGCCAGTCACCTCACTTGCTTTTACCACTTTTCTAAAAGTCATGATAATTCCTTTTAATAAGATTTATAAATAAATAATTTATTTACCTGAATAATTATAGTCTACATTTTAAATTTTGTTTTATTTTTATTCAATTTGAGGTGTGTTTGGGGGTGTTTTATGTTTGTTTTTTTATCATGAAGGGATGTATATTTTAAACAATGCATTATAAAATCTTGTTGATTAGCGATGATTTAAAAAACATTTATGAGAAACTATGATGTTAATACCTTCTATGGTCAAACTAAACAATCCGGAACTTCTTCGTTCCGCCTCTTGTCTGGATGCATTTGGACGATTAGCTTTATCCGCGAGTAAATTAATCTATCTTGATATTGATGATGCTTATATCCATCATTTATTTCCTTTATTAAACAATACCGAAATCAAAAAACCGGATTATTTTAAGGAAGGTTCAGTGGGGGCTCATATTACTGTTGCATATCCTGAAGAGCAATCAATCTTTGATAAAAAGGATTATGGAAAAGAGTACCATTTTAAGGTAAAAGAGCTGGTGGTTGCTGATATTAATTTAAAAAAATATTATGTCTTGTTAGTCGAGTCTCCCATGTTGCGTCAGTTGAGGACGAAACATGGATTACCTGAGCAATTAAACTTTAAACAACATTTAATTGATTTTCATATCACAATTGGAGTTTCCGGGAAGATTTAAGATTATCTATGTCTGTTCCAATCGCGTATTTTCTTGTCTGTGTTATATTGGGACAAAGAATAAACAGCCCATAAGGCAGCTGGTATCCAGCCAATAAGAGTCAATTGTAATATCAGGCAGGCAATTCCTGCTAACGGTCGCCCAATGGTAAAAAACACTGTAAAAGGTAAGAATATGGCCAGAAGTAAACGCATTTTAAAGTTCCGTCATTATATGTAGTATTTTTTTATTATAATCAACATTTTAGTGGTTAGCCATTGGCGCACTGCCATTGAGTTAAAGATTTTTGCTGCTATCGCGAGCATAACGTAAATGCAGGGAGTCCCTGTTGCACCTCGTATGATGCTGATTTTGTCTAACTCATTGTTTATTTTAGAATAGTTTTCCTCTTCATATCAGGTCAGCAGATGAGCTATGCTATACTTTTACAATCATAAATCCCGCAGGGTAAGTCGCAATGATTCCCATACTGACTGCTTCTTCAGCTGTATCGCCATTGGTTTCCCAATTTTTAGATATTCTTGGGAAACAAGTTGGGTTTCAGGGAGAAATTGAGGAGTCATTAAGTAGTCGTTTAGTAGTCTCTACTGACAATAGCGTGTATCAGATACTACCTGACGCGGTGATTTTCCCCAAAAACTCTGAAGACATCAGCGCCATTTTCACGTTGGCGGCCCAACAAGAATATCGGGATATTACTTTTACTCCGCGAGGTGGTGGAACAGGGACTAATGGTCAGTCTTTAAATGCAGGAATTATCATTGATTGTTCCCGCTATATGAATGCTATTTTAGACCTTAATCTCGAAGAAGGTTGGGTTATTGTTGAGCCTGGAGTTGTTTTGGATCAGCTCAATGAGTTTCTAAAAAAAGACGGTGTATTTTTTGCTCCGACTCTGTCCCCAAGCAACAGGGCAACGCTCGGTGGAATGGTCAATACCGATGCTAGCGGTAAAGGGTCAAGATTATATGGAAAAACCAGCCAGCATGTTCTGGCCCTTACGGCGGTGTACCCAGATGGTTATGTTCATACGAGCGAAGAAATTGATGTGTCTCGGCTAGATGAGATGAAAAATCTTCCTGGTCGCGTTGGGCAATTGTATCGGCAGGTCGATAATACCGTTCAAGAGCATCATTCCACGATTGTCACTCAGTTTCCCAAATTGCATCGATTTATGACTGGTTATAATTTAACACGCATTTATTCCCGTGATGGCAGGCGTTTTAATCTTAACGCCGTCTTAACTGGTTCTGAAGGTACTCTGGCATTTGTAACCCAAATAAAGTTAAAACTCACTGCCATACCTCAATTTAAAGCGCTTTATGTGGTTTTGTATTCTTCATTTAAAGATGCCCTTGAGCATGCAAAACAGCTGGTTCTGTTTGTTCCTGAGGCCATTGAGACGATGGATGAAACCGTCTTAAATCTGGCAAAAACGGACATTATTTATCACAGTATCAAATCCTTTATAACCCCAAAAAGCGATATGCCCCTTGGCGCCATCAATCTTATCGAGTTTGTGGCTTATGATGAGGACTCTTTATATCAACAAACACAATCACTTCAACCTCATTTGAATGCCTATGAGTATCATTACCTGTCTGATGATGTGGACATCAAAAATCTATGGGAGCTGCGAAAGCGTAGTGTAGGTTTATTAGGCAAAGTCGAAGGAAAAAGAAAGCCTGTTTCTGGAGTTGAAGACACTGTTGTTCCTCCTGAGCATCTTGTCGAATACGTGCGGGAGTTTCGTGGCATTCTTGATTCCCTGGGGTTAAGTTATGGCATGTTTGGCCATATTGATGTTGGGTGTTTGCATGTGCGTCCAGCTTTTAATTTAATGGATGAAGAGGACAGGCAAAAATATTATGAGGTTACTGAAAAAATAGCACACCTGACCCTAAAATATGGAGGGGTTTTATGGGGGGAGCATGGCAAGGGATTTCGTAGCGAATACGTCCCCATGTTCTTTGGGGATATTTTATATGAGGAACTTCGAAAAATTAAGTTGAGTTGCGATCCCTACAACCAAATGAACCCTGGAAAAATAGCGGTACCCATTGGTATGAATACGCCATTATTCAATGTGCAATCAGAGCACACACGGGCACAAGCAGACCTCCAGATTGTTGATCCCTTAAAAGACCTTTATTCTTTGGCATTAAGTTGCAATGGTAATGGAGCCTGCTTTGATTACAAAATGCAGGATGTCATTTGTCCTTCTTACAAAATTACCAGAGATCGAATTCATTCTCCCAAAGGAAGAGCAAGCCTTATCAGAGAATGGGTACGTCAGCTTGGCAGTGCTCAATATGAGAGTAAGCAGGCACCGGTTGTGACTCGAATGAAGAACAGCTATCGCAAAAGAAAGGGGGAATATGATTTTTCCCATGAAGTACACTCTGCTATGGAGGGATGCCTTTCCTGTCAGGCCTGTAAGTCTCAGTGTCCGGTAAATATTAATGTGCCAGCCTTTAAAGCCAGATTCCTGGAGGCTTATCATTCACGATATCTGCGTTCTTTTAAAGAATATTTAATAGCTCACAGTGAACCTATGAGCTATTATCAAAGCAAAATGCCGCGGTTGAGTAATTTCTTTCTTTCCAATCGATTGTTTCGTTGGGGAGTAGCCAAAACCATTGGCTTGATAAATCCGCCCTTATTGAGCAGCCCCAATTTGGCGACACGCTTAAATGCCGAGCAAATTCCTTTGTTAAATCTCGAGCAATTGCCCACGAACAAGCGTTCTGTCGTGTTTATTCAGGACTGGATAACCAGTTTTTATGACGCTGAATTAGTGGTTAAAACCTGTTTGCTCGTTAGAGCACTTGGTTATGAAATCTATGTAATGCCGTGGTTTGAAAATGGAAAATCACTTTATCTTCAAGGAAAGCTGGAAGCATTTGCAGAAGTCGCCAATAAAAATTCATTAATGCTTGAGCAAGTAACCCGTCATGATTTACCTATGATAGGCCTTGATCCTGCAATGACATTAACCTATCGCTATGAATACCCTGACTTTCTTAAAAAGAAGAGTACCTTTTCTATTCAGTTGATTCAGGAGTGGTTATCCAAGGCCATACGCGCTGAGAAAATAGCAACTTTTAAATTTAAAAAATCAACGCTTGGAGAATCGTTTAATTTATTGAGTCATTGTACGGAACTTGCCAATTGTAATGAAGCGCAAGAACAATGGCAGCAGGTCTTTCATACTTTGGGGCTTGAATTGGCTCTTCAAAACACAGGATGTTGTGGTATGGCTGGTGCTTATGGGCATGAAACAATACATCAGCAGGAGTCTTTGGGATTATTCGATTCATCATGGCGGAAATTTTTTATGAATAAATCGTTAGCTGAACGAGCTTTGGTTGATGGCTATTCATGTAGGTCACAAGTAGAATGCCGCACTGGATTCAAGAGCAGGCATCCTGTGGAAATTATTCTCGAATTATTTCTGCAATCCCAATCGCGTTAAAGCTGCCTTTAATGAATCAGTTTCTTTTTTTGCATAAAGCTCGAAGGGATTCAGAACTTTGGTACCAAGAGTTTCTTCAAATAGTTCTTTGCTACCCGCCAGAAGAGCATTCTGTGGATTCACTGAGCCAAGGTTTGAGGTGAATATTCCTGCAGCACTAACAGGAAGAAAATCCTCATAAATAATCGCATTGTATTCAATCAAGCCATTTTTTATCAGGACATTAACATCCTTCTCTTGAATGGTTCCTGCATGCTGAATGCCTTTTTCTGTAGGATGATACTCAAGGTACACCAATCCCTGTTGTCGCATTTCATCAAGAGAATCCGGGAAGGTTAAAAATTCCGTATTGAGAATCTGCTCGTATTCTTCCGCGTTGCTTCCATCAAGTGCGGGGATTATTTTCGCACGAACCTGCGCAAGGAGTTGCTCATACAATGTATGCCCTTTCGGGGTTAACGCTACTCCTCGCTGTTCAATCTCCCCGAAACGAGCTTTATGAGAACCGGTTTCATATTGACCGTGTTCAGAAGGGTAGAGTATTACTTCCTCCAATGCTTTGAATGACGTTTGGCGCAATAAAATGGGTATTGCGCGTTCTGGAGGTCCCTCTATAACGGCTTTAGGGCTAAGTCCTTGTTCACGCATTTTATTTTGGATGCTGCTAATGTCCAGAGTGCGTGGGGTTAGATGATTAATGTGAGGTCCTTTAAAGCAGACAACATCAGCAATTAATGGGTGAATGTTCTCTAAAATAGTATGAATTTCCAATGAGGTGAGTGCTTTATCATGCCAACGAAAGGTTTCTAGCGCTTCATGAACAAATTCTTTAGCTTCTTGCAACGATAATCCCCCTTGAGCTTTATTGAGCGCGATAAGCTCTCTTACTCTTGGCGTAAATACATCACGAGCAGCCAGGATCTTTATGACCATGGCTTGGATATCCTGATCTTCAATCAGCTCTGTACGCAGTAGCGAGGTGAATACTCGAAAAGGATTATTTTTTAAATCTAAATCATTAAGGGGTCTGAATGCAGTTGCTTGTACCGGAATGGCAGCAATTGACAGATCATAGTACCCGACTGGATACATCCCCATTACTGCAAATAATTCCCTGATGGTTTGCAATTCTTCTGCTGTTCCCAGTCTTATTGCTCCATGCCGCTCTTCGCTGATTCTGGCTAGATCGTTATTTTTTGTTAGCAAGGTAAGTAATTCAGGATTTGCAGCCAATGATGCGGAGTTTACTTCATGAACAATGTCTAGCAAGGTACCGTATTGAGGCACTTCCTGTTGATACATATCAGACATGGCTCGTGAAAACAAAGTACGAATAACGTGCTGTGCAACAAACTCCATTTGTTTATCCTGACTTTATTGCCTGTCCTAAGATTATAGCTGAAATCTAAAAAGCGGCAGGGCTATATGGCCCTGTCCACTAAGCTTTATACTTCGTTGTCAGCTCACTTATTCATGCATACTCCCTCGATTCACTCACTGAATATTAGTCTAAAATGGGCTGCGTCTATAAACTTTGACGAGCTCCACTTTGTGTGCCAACCTTAAAAAGGTAGACCGTTTTTTAATACATAAATAGTCAAGGATGAATATTATGTCTCATAAAAAAAACCGCAGTCTAAAATTTGTAGAAGGGGTAGGTTATACTGTTTTATCTGTTGGAAGTGGTGTTGCAACAATTGTACTTGCCTCGATTACAGTTTCTTTGGCAACTACAATTATAGGAATTCCTCTGGCTGTCGTGACCGGTGTGGGGACTGGAGTTTGTGCCGTCGCTACATGTGCATTTGCTGTTGAAGCTGGAGATAAATTTATTGACGCATTTGCTCATCATCATCACCATCATGAGCATTATCCTATAGAGATAAAGCCGATTTCCTCCCATTTTGTTCACGCTCATGCTCAAAAAAATACTTCCAGCGTTGCATTCAATAATCAAAGTGATATTCATGGCTCTACAAAACCATTCTTCGCGCCAGTATCTCCTAAAGGAGAAAGAAAGAGAGCGACGATGGAACATACCACTTCTGTTATCAACAACGAAGAGCCAATAATGAGAGTCGGAGCTTAGGTTCACTGCCATAACCATCATCCTGAGGTGCTGGCGACGAAGGATACACCCTGGCTTCAGGAGATCCTTCGCTACGCTCAGGATGGCGTGCTTTTCTTCGCTTAATGGCTATGAGAGGATTATCCATCATCCTGAGGTGTTAGCACGAAGGATTCTCCGTCATCTGAGGTGAGCAACGAAGGATCTCCCTGGATTCAGGAGATCTTTGGCTAGAGCTCAAGATGGTGTGTTTTTTTTATGTCAATAAGTTTACGTCATCTCTAGATTGTGCTTAAATGGGGCGATTTTTGAGCGAGATAATTAATCTCATTTCACTCTTGCAATGTATACACATTGACTCTATCTCGCCCTGATTTTTTTGCCTTATACAAGGCATCATCTGCTCGCAGAATAATAGTTTCCAAGGTATCGTTTTCCTGAACGGAAGTTACTCCGAAGCTGACGGTTAGAGAAATGTCATGCGAAAAGCGATGCGATTTGATTTTTTGACGAACTTTTTCAGCTAATGCACTGGCTTGAATTACATTGGTTTTGGGTGCAAGAATAAGAAATTCTTCTCCTCCCCAGCGAGAAACAGCATCACTATGACGCACAATGCTTCTTAATAACTGTGCTAATTCAAATAATATTAAATCACCTACGGTATGACCAAAACTATCATTTATCGTTTTAAAATAATCAATATCAATGATAATGATGGACAGTTCCGTTTGATATCGTATGAATTGCTTCTTTTCGTAGTCAAATAACTCTTTAATTTTATATCGATTATACAATCTGGTGAGCTGGGTCTGTATAAGACAGTTTTTTTAACGTTAATTTTTCCTGTTCTAATTGTTGGTTTGCTCGTTTGAGCTCATTGGTTCGTTCTTGTACTTTATTTTCTAATTTCAGATTTAATGCTTTAAGATCTTCAGTTTGTTGTTCTTTGACTTTTTCATAACTATTAACAATATAACTCACCTTACGCACGCCACTCGTTAGCAAGCCATATTTTTTAACTCCTGCA
>NZ_CALMPD010000203.1 GCF_937871865.1 uncultured Legionella sp. | reverse complement strand
GTGCATTAATTCAGATTTAGAGAAACAGATAGTTTTTCTGGCTAATCTTTTGATGCGGGTACGTAAGGTCAAAAATTTTCTCTCTATTTTTTGCGTATTTCGTTTGCCTTCTTCGTGCAGCTCATAAGGTAATAATCGTTGATAGGCACCAAGTTCGTCAGTGAAGTACTGTGTTATATTGAATGGCGTAAGCAATTGTTGTAATTGCTTGCATGCGTTATCTGTTCGATCGCCAAATGTATAGGCAAGAACTTCACTGTTACAATGATTTATCGCAAGCCACAACCAACGTTGGTTTGATTTATTATTTACGAAAGACCATTGTTCATCGAGTTCTAACGCAACAGGTAAGAGTAAAATCGGCGGCTTCTCTGACTCAGTTTGGTTAGTCGGTAATAACTTCTTCCAATTCACCTTAACAAGATTGCAGGCTTTTTTTAATCGTTGTAATCACTGTACCCACCGCTACCGACAACACCCGTGCCGTATCGCGAACCCCTGAACCATTCAGTGCCATATCGACAATACGTTCCTTAACCCCACGCTCATAGGCAGTATATCGATGCGCTAATTGAAATGTTTTTCCACAACTCAATGCTCGGCACCTATAGCCCTGCTCCCCTGTTTTTGCTTGACCATATTTAACTACTTCTTGACTTCCACAAGCAGTGCACGTTACTTCCAAAACAGCCACAACTTCACTCCATGAAAATTGCGCGATGTTAACCTATCAACAGATTTAATCCACTACCAATAAATAAGCACGAGTCTATATAAGAACAGAGTCCAGCACTAAACTATGTACTTGCGCCCATCTACCGAGAGGTGGGAAAGTGGCCAACAGGGAGGATGAAGATGGAAGCATCCATCATAATTTTTTTATCTAAAGACTGATACACATTAGATGATTCATAATCAAAAAAGATTATGTAGTTGATTCTCTCTACTCAATTTCAAGTGTTCAAAAGCGTCAAAAATATAATTAGTGTGATTTTGCAATTTCTCCAAATCCTCTTCATTTAAACGTTCATTGTCCACGGGATTAATTTTGCTTTCAAGAATAGAGTGTATCCAGTCTAGTAATGGTTCAGCAAAACGTTCTTTGTTTAAAATATCCCAGTTACAATTAATATTTTCAGGCTGAGCAGCTAATTTTTTTAAGTTGTTTGCAGGATAGGAAATAAATTGAT
>NZ_CALMPD010000202.1 GCF_937871865.1 uncultured Legionella sp. | reverse complement strand
TGGATAGCTTTAATCATCAAAATTTTCTTTAGGTTCCAATGGCCCCAACTCCCTAATAAATTTGTCGCCTTCGACCTTCTCTTGTTCCGTTAATTTGGACTCAAGTGCTTTCAATTGTTTAACTGCATCCTCATTTTTGTTCTCTGCTGCAATTTTTAGCCATGCATAGGCTCTTACCATATTCTTATCAAGCCCGAGTCCAGCCAGATACATATAACCTAATTTAGCCTGACCGACAGGATTACCTTGAGCTGCTGATTTCCCAAACCAGAACGCTGCTTGTTGATAATCTTTTTCAACACCAGTGCCGGTTAACAACAGTTGGCCAATTTGCGCCTGGGCTTCGGGCTGCCCTTTTTCTGCGGCAGCTTGATACCAATAAGCTGCTTTTTGAGGATTAGCATCCACACCGTAACCTTTTAAATAATAATAAGCTAAATAAGTTTGTGCATTAACATGGCCATGATTGGCAGCCTGAGAAAACCAATAAAAAGCTGCTGCATCGTCGGAAGAAATGCCACCTTGCTGGCCAGTATACAATAGGCCCAAGCTATACTCTCCCTTTTCATCTCCCTGCTCTGCAGCTTTCTGATACCACTCCATCGCTTTATTAACGTCTTTAGGAGTACCCTTACCCATCATGTATTGATATCCAAGATTAACCTGAGCCTTGCTGTATCCCTGATCCGCTGCTTTTCTAAACCAGATAAACGCATTATCATCATTAGCAGCTACACCATCACCTGTAGCATACATTAATCCAATATTTCGCTGGGCAATTGCATTACCTTGTTCAGCGGCTTTCATATACCATTTAAATGCTTCTGTAAAATTTTGTGGCACGCCTTTGCCTGTATCATATAAATACCCAAGGCTTAATTGCGATAATGCATTCTTTTTTTCAGCGGATTTTAAGTACCATTTTTTTGCCTCATCATAACTTTCAGGCACTCCATATCCATATTGATACATGCGTCCCAATAAGTACATCGCCTCTTCATTACCTTCTTTAGAAGCCTGCATTAAATGGGGATATGCGGTGGTGTAATCAGCATTTTCGTAAGCAGCAAATCCAATAAGTTCATCTGCAAACCCAGTATTTAATACCAACATTAAGAGTCCTAGAATAAACCCTCGCATGCTTACTCCAATTAAATTCCCTTAATTTAAGAGTAGAATAAAGAGCCAACAAAGCAAGTAGTTGAACAGAATTAGAGGCTTAAATAAAAATTAAACGAGAATGAAAAGGCTTTAATAAAGCCTTGAGAATGGAGCAGTAAGCTAGATTCAATTGAGTATACAACCTAAAGAAGGAACAGACCCGAAGGTGTTCCTTCCTTTATTCCTACTTGCTGACAATTATTTTAATGCTTCAAAAATCGCAGCAGCTCCCATTCCGGTACCAATACACATTGTAACCATGCCATAGCGGCCTCTGGTTCTGCGCAATCCATGTAATAAAGTAGCGGTTCTTATGGTTCCTGTTGCCCCCAATGGATGGCCTAAAGCAATTGCACCTCCCAAAGGATTCACTTTATCAACAGGCAAATCAAGTTCTTTTATAACAGCCAAAGCCTGAGCAGCAAACGCTTCATTGAGCTCTATCCAATCTAACTGCCCCAAGGTAATTCCTGCTCTCTTTAAAGCAATTGGAATTGCTGCAATTGGCCCTATGCCCATAATTTCTGGAGGAACACCTGCTACAGCATAGCTCATTAAACGCCCTATGGGCTTTAAATTGTATTTTTTTACAGCGTCTTCACTAGCCAGCAATGCGATCCCCGCACCATCACTGGTCTGAGAGCTATTCCCTGCGGTTACAGTGCCGCGTGCAGCAAAAACAGGTCTTAATTTTGAAATAACATCATAAGAAGTATCTGCTCTTGGTCCTTCATCCATAGTAATTAGTTTTTTCTTAACAACAACTGAAGATGTATTCAAATCAGCATTGCGTACGGTAACTTCCACCGGACTTATTTCTGCTTGAAAATCACCACGCTCTTGGCCAGCAACTGCTTTTTTATGACTTGCAGCAGCAAATTCATCCTGAGCTTCACGAGAAATATCCCAACGTTTGGCAACATTCTCGGCAGTAATTCCCATACCATAAGCAATAGCAACATCTTCATCATTAAATATAACAGGATTTGCAGTATATTTATTCCCACCTAAAGGAACCATAGACATACTTTCTACCCCTCCAGCAAGAGCCAGATGCATATCACCGTTCTGTATGGACGCTGCAGCAGTAGCAATACTTTGGACACCTGAAGAACAAAATCGATTGATAGTCATTGCCGGTGTAGATTGAGGCAAATCAGCAAGCAATGAAGCGATACGAGCAACATTCATGCCTTGCTCAGCTTCTGGCATGGCGCAACCAATTACTACATCACCTATTTCCTGCCACTCAACAGACTGGTGCCGGTTCATTAAACATTTGATGGTATGAGCGAGCAAATCATCTGGTAAAGTATGGCGAAATACTCCTCTGGGTGCTTTACCAACAGGGGTGCGCAATACATCAACTATATAAACATTGGTCATGATCGAATCTCCTTACTTAATTGCGCAATGGTTTGCCAGTCTCTAACAAATGACTGATCCGTGCCTGAGTTAATGGGGTTTGAGCTAAAGTGATAAATGCTTGCCGCTCCAGTTTCAAAATCCATTCTTCATCAACCAGCGTCCCTTGATTCACGTCGCCACCACAAATCACTTTTGCCAGCTCATTTGCAAGGAAATAGTCATGTTGGGAAATAAATCCACCCTCAAGCCAATTGACTAATCCAGCCTGAAGTCGTGCATGACCTTCAATGCCAGCAACTCGGAACTGTTTCTTTAATGCAGGTAGGTAATTTGCCGCCTGCATGGCATTAACCTGAGCAAGAGCAGCAAACAATACTTCATCTGCATGCATTAGTACTGAATCAGAATGGCGCAGATACCCCATTTGTTTAGCTTCAGTTGCACTTCCTGCTACCTGTGCAGTAGCTATTTGCTGAAAGTAAGGTTGAACAAAGGTCATCAATTCTGCCTGTTGCGCATGCAGGGCCGCGCGTAAAGCAAGCTCTTTACACCCACCACCAGCAGGAATAACGCCAACCCCTACTTCAACCAGCCCCGGGTAAGATTCAAATGCAGCAACCACCGCATCACAATGCATCATTAATTCGCAACCGCCGCCTAATGCCCTGCCTCTTAACGCAGCAACAGTTGGTATGGAACAGTATTTTAAGCGCATAGCCACACTTTGGAACTGAGCAATCATTTGTTCCAGCGCATCTATTTTGCCTTCTTGGATTAGTTTGGAAACACCTCGTAAATCGGCGCCTGAACTAAAGTTTGATGCATCATACTGATGAATAATGAGTCCTCGACATTGTTTTTCAGCAATGGCTATAGCCTCCTCAAGACCATCAAGTACATACTGTCCAACAGTATTTGCCTTGCTCTTGAAATTGAGTACGGCTACATCATCTTTTAAATGCCATAAACTAACGCCTTCATTTTCATAAATTATATGAGTAGGAAATGAAGATTCTTTTAATACGCGATCGGGAAAAAATTGTCTATTGTATACTGGCAAAGAGCTTCTGGATTGGTATTGATTTTTAGATGGTGTATAAGCTCCCTCTTTAGTATAAAAAGAGTCAATCTCATTAAGCCAGTTAGGTAATTTAGCCTGACTTAAAGAAGAGCTGGAGTTAATGGATTGATTAATAGCATCCATCATTTTTCTTAAATCTGCCTGCTGCCATGTTTCAAATGGCCCCTGCATCCAGCCAAAGCCCCATCGAATTGCAAGATCAACATCTCGTACATTCTCGGCTATAGATTCTAGATGATAAGCACAATAATGGAATAAATCTTTAAAACAAGCAGCCAGGAATTGGGCTTGCTGATTCGTTGAAGAGAGCAGACTTTGCATTCGAGCAACAGGATCTATAGTGCTCATGATGGCTTTCAACTCATCACTCACTTCAGATACCGACGGTCTGTACGTGCCGGATTTAATATCATACACCTCGATAACTTTACCATTTTTTCGATAAATCCCCTGGCCTGACTTTTGCCCTAAATGTCCTTCTTTGATTAAGTTCAACAACCATTCAGGTAATTTAAAGCTACTGTGCCATGGGTCATCTTTTAATTGATGGTACATCGTATGAACAACATGCTGCATGGTATCTAAGCCAACGACATCCATAGTTCGAAATGTGGCTGATTTTGGCCTGCCTAAAAGAGGTCCGGTTAATGCGTCAACTTCATCTAACCCCATATCCATTGCTACAGTATGATGCAATGTAGTTAACAAGGAAAACACACCAATACGATTGGCGATAAAGTTGGGAGTATCCTTAGCTCTTACCACGCCTTTGCCCAAATGGCTGGTTAACCAGGTCTCCAGATTATCTAATAATTGTGAAGAGGTTGTTTTTGCAGGAATTAACTCAGCAAGATGCATGTATCGAGGCGGATTAAAAAAGTGAACACCGCAAAAATTATTTCTGTGCTGAGCGGGCAGTACATTACACAAAGAATCAATGCTTAACCCTGAAGTATTACTTACCAAAATTGAACGTTCAGACAGGAATGGGGAAATTTGTTTGTATAAATCCTCTTTCCAATCCAAGCGCTCAGCAATTGCTTCAATTACCAAGTCACAAGCAGATAAATCAGCGAGATTATCTTTGTAATTTCTTGCCTGTAATAATGCACCAGTCTGCGGTGTTGCAAGAGGAGCCGGTTTTAACTTGCCTAAATTTGCGATGGCTTTATCTATTAGTCCATTGGCCGAACCATCCTTTGCCGCCAAATCAAATAACAAGGTTTCAATTCCAGCGTTAACACAATGCGCAGCAATTTGTGCTCCCATAACGCCTGCACCTAGAACCGCGACTTTCTTTATGAAAAAAGGTTCCTGCATTATTATTCCCTCTTTTTAGTCATGAAAATTATAAATCCCATAATGTTTTGTACTCGTTAAAATTATTATGGGTAGCATATGAGTCTGGTATACAAACCCTAATTTTAAATAAAGAAATTACCAGCAATTGAGAAACAATGGCTTCGAAGGCAAAAGTGAGCCATTTATTTGCTGTCGATGCTAAAGAGTTTATCCCTGCGACGATCTCAGGGCTACACTCGCTACTACCATAAAGTCAGGAAGTTGCAGTGTTTCGCATAGCCTAATATGCGAAATAGTGACTCATTGCCACTAGATACCCGTATTACGCGATGTTAATACGGGCTACAACAGCTTAACTTAATGGACAAATTACACCCGGTCAATGCGCGTTTTAGCATCAAACCTTAAACCTGTTACTGAAGTGCATCAGGATAAATTAAACCTTATACCTTGGGCCAGAGGCAAGTCATCACCCCAGTTAATCGTATTGGTTTGACGGCGCATGTATGCTTTCCAGGAGTCAGAGCCGGATTCTCTACCGCCACCGGTTTCTTTTTCCCCGCCAAAAGCACCACCAATTTCAGCACCGGATGTGCCAATATTTATATTGGCAATACCACAATCACTACCACAAGCACTCAAAAAGCGCTCAGCATTTTTCAGATTCTGAGTAAATAATGCAGAGGATAATCCTTGAGGAACACCATTTTGTAAAGTAATTGCCTCCTCCAAAGTGCTATAGGACATCACATAAAGAATAGGCGCAAAAGTTTCTTCCTGCACAATACTCCAATCATTTTTTACATCACAGACTAGTGTAGGTTGAACAAATGCTCCGGTTTGTTTCATGACGTCACCGCCAAACACAATCTGACCACCGGATTCTTTGATTCTGGCAACCGCATTTTTAAATTGTTCGACCGCATGCTGATCAATTAAAGGTCCCATTAAATTTCGACTGTCTAATGGATCACCAATAGTTATCTGCTCGTATGCATGCTGTAATCTCTTGATTACATCATGGTACTGTGACTCATGAACAAACAAACGGCGGGTAGAAGTACAACGTTGGCCAGCAGTACCTACTGCTCCAAAAACAATACCTGGTATGGCCAGATGCAGATCGGCAGATTGATCCAGGATAATTGCATTGTTACCGCCCAGTTCCAAAATAGTGTTACCCAGTCTTGCTGCAACTTTCGCAGACACTATTTTTCCTACGGCCGTAGAGCCAGTAAATGAAATCAATGGGATCCGAGAGTCATCAACCATTGCTTCAACCACATCATGAGATTCAGGAATAAATAAGCTGAATATCTCGGGGCAATCATTTTGCTTTAAAACCTGGTTACAAATATGTTGTACTGCTACAGCACATAAAGGTGTCTTAGCTGAAGGTTTCCAAACAGTCACATTCCCACAAATAGCGGCTAAAAATGCATTCCATGCCCAAACAGCAACGGGAAAATTAAAAGCCGAAATAACCCCAATAATTCCATAGGGATGCCATTGTTCGTACATTCTATGATTGGGTCTTTCTGAGTGCATGGAATTTCCATACAGCATTCTGGATTGGCCAACAGCAAAATCTGCGATATCAATCATTTCTTGAACTTCGCCGTCTCCTTCCTGTTTTGACTTACCCATCTCCAAAGATACGAGACTGCCCAAATACTCTTTTTGTTCCCTTAAAGCCTGGCCAATCTGACGAATAATTTCACCACGTTTTGGTGCAGGAACACGCTTCCACTCTTGAGCAGCATGCTCTGCGCGCTTCATCATCAACTGATAATCTTCAACAGTACAGGTAGCTACTTCCGCAAGTTTCTCACCATTTGCCGGGCAAAAAGAAGAAAGTCTGTGATGATGTAGATCACTGTTCCAACCCTGGCCGCTAAAAGCACCAGGATTAACAGTTTGAATGTTTAAACGATGTAACAATTCCATGAAAACTCCTACGCGTAGTATTTACCAAAACGATTTTCTAACACACGGTCCAAATGGAAGTTTTCCTGTAAAATAAGACCCTGATATTCATTTGCCTGTCCTAACACGAGATCAACCACCGCACAGATACCTGAAGCGGTACTCACCTGAATCGCCGACCATTCCAAACCACGAATTGTCGCAGGATAAACTTTTTTGACGTAACTCTTCTCTGTTAACTCGCCTTGCTTAATTCCTTCAACAGTGACATACACAATAACGATATCCTGATATGTCTTAGGAATTGCATTTTCCAGAATACGCTTTAAAGTACTTCGGTCTTCATTTAAGCGCAAGTCATTCATTAGTAAGCGCATTTTTTCACAATGCCCTGGATAACGCATTGTTTTATAATTCATTGACTGTACTTTACCTGAATACAATTCACCTAGGCTTCCCAAACCACCGGAAGTATTAAATGCCTCATATTCACAACCATCAATTTGAATTGCTTCTAATCCTTCAAGAGGGGCCGTTACGGCCGCTTTACCGTTCTCTATTCCATAGCATGGATTTCCGTATTCATTAATTACCCCATCAGTAGACCAGGTTAATGAATAATGAAGTGCGTTATTTGCTCGTTGTGGCAGTGCTCCAACACGTAGTTTGGCATGATGACATTGTTCAAATTCCTGCATCAGGCTGTTTGCAGCGATACTAATGAATCCGGGAGCAAGACCACACTGAGGAACAAAGGCGGTACCAGCCCCTTCAGCAATTGCTTTTACTGCCTCGGTGACAGCTGTATCTTCGGTTAAATCAAAATAGTGGGCTTTTGCTGCTTTCGCGGCGAGTGCCACATGAGTGTTTAAAAAATAAGGTAGGCTCGAAATAACTGCAATTATATTGTGTTTTTCTAAATACGCTTGAGTGGATTGTTCATCTTTAACATCCAATGCAACCGTTTTAATCTCAGGCAATGCGGCTAATAACCGTGTAACATCAGAGCCATTAAACTCCACATCTGCCAAATGAACTTGATAAGAACCACTATCAGCTAATAAACAAGCAATCAAGCTTCCTATCTTCCCAGCACCAGTAATCATTACGTTGTACATACAATCCCTCTCCTTTGTAAAACGAGATTATCCTACACAAAATATTAATAATTTGATAGACAGAACAGACAAAATCCATTCACTAATAATAATTTTTTTTTAAAATTCATCATATTAGGACTATTTACATATTGTTAGTGGGAGTCAAAACAGCCTGAACTTATAATGCCAAAGCCGAACATAAATCTGTGTTTTATACATGATAAGAGGCATTGAAATACCCCAAAATCAAACTAACGTTACTCACTGAAACAATTAGAAATTAAGCAGATGAAGATGTAAATTAAGATCAAAAGTCCCTCACTTCATTAACTCTATATTTTCAACAAGATAACTCATCGTTCTGTAACCTCTCGCCTTATCTCAAAAACAATGACCACTTATAGAACTTGACCTTGATGACAGAGTCATTTATCTTACCTCTTTATTCATTTGATTCGCCCATGAAGTCAGCCTCTTTAACAGCTCCTATTTCCCTAGAAACGCCAAGCAGAATATTCTATTCAAAATACTTGTTCCTATTCATCGCTGGGATGCTCGGCCCCGTGGGTTTTGCGCCATTTCACGTACCAGGCTTAACTATTTTGAGCATAGCTTCTTTGTTTTCGACCGTGCTCTATTGCTCCAACAAACAAGGCTTTATATCAGGTTTCATTTTTGGATTAGGATATTTTGGTTTTGGAGTATCATGGGTAATTGTCAGTATTCATGACTACGGCCAACTGAATTACTTTCTGGCAGGAATAGCGACTTTGGCTTTTATTGCTTACCTGTCTTTATTCCCTGCTCTGGTTGTGTGGCTCTTTAAGCTCTTTAAACCAAGTGAAAATAAACTATATTCCATACTCTTATTTAGCGCTATATGGTGCTCCAGTGAATTTATGCGTTCATCCCTTTTTAGTGGATTTCCCTGGTTAATTGTCGGTACCACGTTAATCGACACACCATTAAAGTATCTTGCGCCAATAGTCGGCCTTAATGGATTAAGCTTCTTATGTGTCGCTCTCGCCGGATTGTTGATCTTCATTATTCGCGAACAATCCATCAGAAAGTTCTACTATATTGTGGCCTTCGTTTTAATATTGATTACCCCATCAGCAGCTAAATTCATTCAGTGGACAGAAGTAAAAAATGATCCCGTATCCATAGGTGTTGTGCAGGCCAATCTTTCCATGAGAGATAAATGGGATGAAAGTCTGTTCTGGAAACTATTAAAATATTATGAAAAGACAACCGAACAGCTATTGGGCAGGCAATTAATAATATTACCTGAATCAGCGATACCTTTGCCTGCCAGTTATTTAGAAGATTACCTGAACAAACTGAATGAAAAAGCCTTAAATGCGAAAAGTGCTTTGATTCTTGGGATATTACAACCAACAGATCACAATGAAACTAATTACTACAATTCCATTATCAGCTTGGGAATGGCTAGCGGGGAACATGTAAAAAATCAACTGGTTCCTTTTGGCGAGTACATACCGAAGCCTTTTGTTTCCATAAACCGCTGGATGGGCTTACCTGAACCCAATATTTTACCGGGAAAGCCCAACCAGGCCTTAATTAACGTGGCCAATCATCCTATCGCAAGCCTTATCTGCTATGAGATAGCCTATCCTGACATACTAAGACAGCAAATGCCTCTTGCTCAGTGGATAGTTTCAATCAGCGATAATGGATGGTTTGGACGTTCTTTAGCAAGCTATCAGCAATTACAAATGGCACAAATGCTTTCTTTATTGACGGGAAGATACCAGGTTGTAGTGAATAATGATGGACTCTCTTCTGTAGTCGATAATTATGGCAATATACTTGATAGTCTTCCTCCCTTTAGCTCTGGTATTTTACAAAGTGAGATTTTTCCTGCTGAAGGGGCAACCCCCTGGGTTCTTTGGAATGAACTTCCTGCGACAATTTTGTGTACATTAATTCTTCTTTTTGCACTGTTCTTGAGGATTAGACGATTTACTAGATAATAATCTATTGCTGGAGAGGACAAGAGGGGGTATCCTAAGCGCTTTACAGTTACTTTTTTAATTGACCTATGGATAATACCTACAAACCCCAAGAAGTTGAAGAACAAGCGCAACAATATTGGCATAAAAAACAATCATTTAATGTTACTGAAGATTTAAACAAAGAAAAATTCTATTGTTTATCGATGTTCCCCTATCCCAGTGGCACGTTGCATATGGGACACGTACGTAACTATACTCTGGGTGATGTAATCGCTCGTTATCAAAGAGCCCTTGGCAAAAATGTTCTTCAGCCTATAGGTTGGGATGCATTTGGTCTTCCTGCTGAAAATGCAGCGATCAAGAATGGGATACCCCCTGCTGAATGGACCAGGAAAAACATCGCTGCAATGAAAGAGCAATTTTTAAGACTGGGTAATGCTTATGATTGGAAGCGGGAACTTACAACGTGCGATCCTGAATATTATCGATGGGAACAATGGTTTTTCATCCGCTTATTTGAAAAAGGCCTGGTTTACAAAAAAAATGCTGTAGTTAACTGGGATCCCGTAGACCAAACCGTTTTAGCTAACGAACAGGTTGTTGATGGTCGTGGTTGGCGCTCTGGTGCATTAGTCGAACGAAAAGAAATATCGCAGTGGTTTATAAAAATCACCTCTTATGCTGATGAACTACTTAATTCTCTGGATACGTTAGATCAGTGGCCTGCTCAAGTAAAACAAATGCAACGCAATTGGATAGGCCGTTCGATAGGAACTGAAATTTATTTTAACGTAAATAATTACCCCAAACGCCTAAAAATATACACCACCCGCCCAGACACTCTTATGGGTGTGACCTATCTTGCTGTTGCCACCGATCATCCTATAGCCAGAGAAGCCGCTAATCACAGCTCAGAAGTTAAAGCATTTCTCGACAGCTGCCAAGGCACGAAAATGGCAGAAGCAGAATTAGCAACTATGGAAAAACGCGGTATTGATACGGGAATGACCGCTGTGCATCCGATTACTGGAGAGGATGTTCCAATTTGGGTTGCTAATTTCGTTTTGATGCAATATGGCTCTGGTGCAGTGATGTCAGTTCCAGCTCATGACCAACGTGATTGGGAGTTTGCCCAAAAATATAATTTGCCAGTAAAGGAAGTAATCAAACCAGAACAGAATAAAAACCATGACCTAACCAAGTCAGCTTATACTGGTGAAGGGGTATTGGTTCATTCGGGGCAATTTGATAATCAAACATCAACTCAAGCCATAGAATCTATAACTCTATTCCTTGAAGAACATGAAACAGGAAAAGCGACAATAAACTACAGGCTCAGAGATTGGGGTGTATCCAGACAAAGATATTGGGGAACACCAATCCCAATGATTATTTGCGAGCAATGCGGAATCGTTCCTGTTCCCGATGAAGAACTGCCAGTTACGTTACCTGAAAAGGTAGAGTTTACAGGAGCGGGCTCTCCCCTAGCGCAATGCAGTGAGTTTGTTAACGTATCATGCCCTAAATGCGGCCAAGACGCAGTACGTGAAACGGATACATTTGATACCTTTGTAGAATCATCCTGGTACTATGCTCGCTTTGCCTGTAAAGGACAAGAAAGTGCAATGCTGGATGACCGAGCCAAATACTGGACTCCTGTAGATCAGTATATTGGTGGAATTGAACATGCAGTGATGCACCTGCTTTACTCTCGTTTTTTCCATAAATTAATGAGGGATGAGGGCCTGGTCAATTCAGATGAGCCGTTCAAAGCATTACTTACCCAAGGCATGGTTTTAAAAGACGGACATAAAATGTCCAAGTCAGTAGGTAACGTAGTAGACCCAAATCACCTGATTGATACTTATGGTGCTGATACTGCCCGTCTTTTTGTAATGTTTGCAGCGCCACCAGAACAATCGCTGGAATGGTCTGATGCTGCAGTTGAAGGGGCACATCGTTTTCTGAAACGCGTATGGACGTTTGCTCATCAGCACGTTAATTTATTCATAGATATTAATGACATTATTCTTAGTGGCAATGGCAATATTGATTGGCAAAACACTGAAGCACGCTTAAAGAAGTCGCGCCATATTGTGCATCAAATCCTGGCTCAGGCAAATCATGATTATGAGAGAAATCAATTTAACACAGTGGTTTCTGGATGCATGAAGTTATTTAATGAAGTTTCAGGCTATACGATAGAAACTGAAGAGGATAAATTTTTTATTCATTCAAGTATGAGCATTCTATTGAAATTGCTTGCACCAATTACTCCGCATATATGCCATCACATATGGCAACAATTAGGCTTTGAAAAAGCAATTATTGATGCACCATGGCCTAAAGTGGATAAAGGAGCATTAAAGACTGAAGAGGTAGATTTTGTCGTTCAGGTCAATGGCAAATTAAGAGCACAATTTACTGCAAGTGTAGAAACCTCAGAAGCAGAGCTAATTGAGATAGCCAAGCAGCATGCACATAGTTTTATTGAAAATTTAACCATCAGAAAAGCTATTGTAGTAGCCCATCGCCAACTAATTAATCTGGTTGCTGGTTAATGAAAAGAAGCTACTGTATACCACTGCTATTAGCTCTTCTACTGTCTGCTTGCGGCTTCCATCTGCGAGGGATGGTAGACATACCGAAGTGGCTTAATAACGTAGCAATTATTTCCAAGGATGGAAATAAAGATTTGGTATCAAAATTAAAGACGCAACTGGAAGGATATAAAATTGACGTAAATCCTGATCCCGCTCTTGCAAAATATTGGGTTATTATAAACCATTCCAATATCCACCAACAAATTATCAGTATTGGTGCTAGCACCAATCCAAGACAATACCAATTAATCATGACGACTGAATTTATGCTGCAAACCCCTAAAGGGCAAATAATTAAAGCACCAAGCCTGGTCACTGTGACTCGTCAATTGACGGTAAATAATGACCGGATTTTGGGTTCTAACCAGGAGCAGGCGATATTAATTGGTGAAATGAATCAAGATACAGTTGTTCAAATAATCAATAAAATAAGTCGTAAATAAGTAACATATCAGTAATTTGTGTCAAAATTATTGTACTTAATTACCGCGACACAAGATGTACCTAAAATAGCCGTTCGACTGAGCAATAGCTCGTGCTCTAATAAAGAGTTGGATAAACAAAAAAATCATGCAAATTAAACAGCAAGCACTAACACACCAGATACAAAAAAATATTGCTCCACTCTATGTTCTGGTTGGTCAGGATAATTATCTTATTGAAGAATCATTAAATACAATAAAAGCATTTATAAAAAGCAAATATGAATGCGATGAAAAAATGATATCTATCCAGTCAGTTGAAGACTGGAACACTGTTTATGAAGAGTCCAACAGCTACTCATTATTTTCTGAAACTACTTTATTAAATATTTTTTACGATAAAAAAACTATAGATGCGTCTGGTAAGAAAATGCTTACCACATACCTCAACGCAGTAAACTCACGTTGCTTTATTATTATTCGTGCCCCTAATGTACCTGCGAAACAATTATTGTGGCTATCCAATAACAATCAGGCTTTGGTTGTTGTCGCTTATCCACTAAGTGCTGATGCAATGAAAAATTGGATCTGCTCGCGCTTTAAATTTTACTCGCTAAACACCTCAACAGAAGTAAATGAACTAATTTACCAATACACCCAGGGAAACATGTTGGCATGCGCGCAAGTAATTGAAAAAATCGCATTAAGTAATTCTCCGGGTAGTATCATCAGCAAAGAATTAGCATTAGAACACCTGTTCAATCAGTCTGACTATTCATTATTTGAATTGGTAGATGCATGTCTACTGGGTCATGCAGACAAAGCGATTCAAATAGTACGACAAGCCTCCAGTAATAAATCAGAAGCGACTTTAGTCCTATGGATGCTTACTCAAGAAACACGAATACTTATCCAATTACTGTATCTTATTCAGCAAAAAATAGATTTTAAAACCGCATGCAGCCAATTAAAGATTTGGCCGCAAAAAGCAAACATGTATCAAATTGCAATTAAACGATTTAACAACACTCTATTACAACAAGCACTTCTATATTGTAAATGCATAGATGAACAGATTAAATCCAGTCTTAATTCTCAGGTTTGGAACTCACTGGAGAAACTGGCGTTGTCTTTAAGTTTAGGAAACACATCGGGTGCACCATGCATAGTATAGCTATTTTTGGAGGAACCTTTGATCCGGTGCATTTAGGTCATATTCAAACCAGTAAACGGGTTCAATCTCATTTTAAATTCGACTCCTTTTATTTTTTGCCCTGTAAAATACCGGCGATAAAACCACCTACCCTAGCGAGTAATGAACAGCGAATTCAAATGCTTGAATTAGCAATAAAGCACCTCCCTGGTTTTAAAGTTGATTTACGGGAAATACAACGAGAGACCCCATCTTATATGGTAGAAACCTTACAAACCTTCAGGATGGAATATGCAGGCTCATCAATCAACTTAATTATGGGATATGATGCCTTTTTATCCTTGCCTCAATGGCATCAGTGGAAAAAGATTATTGAACTAGCTAATTTATTGGTGATCAATAGAAGCCATTACAGCGAGAAGCCAGTACCTGAAGAAATTAGAGAGCTGATGAATGTTCATATGACAAACACTGAAACAATGCTAAAAAGCAGGACAGCAGGAGTTATTTGTTTCTTTAACGCAGGTAACTATGGCATTTCATCAACAGAACTTCGTAAGAAACTAAGGCAACATCAAGAAATTAGAAATGAGTTGCCCGAGGAGGTTTATGCATACATTAAACGGTGGGGACTGTATCAATAATGTTTTCAGTGCGATCAACTGTTTTAACCTGTTTGATAAATTCAGGTAAATGAGAGTAAAGCAATGAAACCACTGGATCAAACTGCGCATACAATTTAGATTCTTTGGAATATTCCTGATATGGTAATGATGTCATTTTAACTGCGACCATAATTAAAGCTACAATGAAAACCCCACGTAAAAAACCAAACCCCATACCCAGTGTTCTATCCGTACCGCTCAAACCAGCACGTTTTAAAATAAAACTGAGAATGGCGTTAACAATACCGCCAGCCAGTAAGGTTGCAAACAGTATCATTATAAAAGCAACTGCCGTTCGAGCGGATTGCTCCTGAATATAGGACTGTAGCCAAGGATCCAGGCTTTGTGAATAATTGAACCCCAGCCATATCGCAAGCGCCCATACACATAATGCAACAAGCTCTTTAACAAAGCCCCGAAACAATCCAGTCAGCACAGATAAACCAATGATGGCAATGATGCCAATATCAACCCATTGCAATAGCATGTTAACTAACTCCAGTATTCACAATAAAACCATTCAACTGCATGGCGCTGGCTAATTGAGTTTTTACCTTCATTACATCAAGCTTACGAGGTGAATGCCCGACATAGACTTTATAAACAGGACCATTTTTTCCTGCGATTCTAATATAATTAGCTTTATATCCTTTAGTATGCAGGCGATTAACTAAAGATTGAGCATTAGATAATTGCGAAAAAGACGCTAATTGAACAGCATAAACATCCTTCTTGCTTATAGGGACTGTTTTGGTCTTGGCAACCTGCGCGACTTTAGTGGGTTTTGCAACTGGTTTACTACGAGCAGCAACAACTGGTGCAGTATTTTTCGGTTTTACAGCAGCAACTGTAATCGCTTTTTTAGTAGTCGTATGTACCACTTCATTCAGGGCAAGCTGAACTGGCGCAGGTTTAACATTGGGCTCTGCGCGTGCATGCACTGGAGCATTAGATGTATCAATCGCATCAGATTTAATCGCTTCTGCGTTGACTAGCTCAGATAATTGATGCTCATCGGATACGGGTGGTATTTTCACCTTTGCCACTTTGATGGTCTTGAATACCTCAGTCTCATTGGAAGAAACCACATCAGGGGCCAATGGTTTAGGAGGTAATTTTATATTTACGCTGTAGTTATTCTCAAGATTTTGACTTGATTTTTTCATAACAGCAGGAGCAAATATCGCTCCTAATGAAAGGATAACAGCCAAACCAATTAACCGATGCTTAAGTTTCTCATCCATTACCAGTTTCATTGAATCTCCTTCTGCTCAAAGATGTGTTGTTGGGCAGCCATTACATGACTAACCGTAAAAAATGACCCATAAACAATAATTAAGTCTCCAGCTACAGCCACAGCTCTAGCTTGTTCAAAGGCAACAAGTGGACTAGTATAACAAACATCAACAAATAGTTCTGCATCTTTAAAGCTGGTCAATATTAATTCGGAACTAGCAGCACGTTTGTTATCCAATTGTGCAGGATACCATCGTTCGACACAATCCTTTAGTGGAAAAATTAATCCCAAAATATCTTTATCCTTCAGCACACTAAACACTGCATGTACTCGCCCGGTTACATTCATCTGTTTTATTGCAGCTGCAAGTAGTTTCGCTGATTGAGGATTATGAGAGACATCATACAAAATATTTACATTACCCTTTTGCAACTGCAGTCGCCCAGGAATAAAAATGCGTTCCATTGCTTTAAAATAATCTTTCTCAGGAACAGGTAAATCATCTGCCAATAATCGGCTGGCGAGTATTGCGGCAGCAGCAGATTTCAATTGAATTCGGGGTATAGGTAAGCCACAAAGAGACTCTCCCTGAAAAATAAAATCCCAGGAGTTGTGATGAGCTGCAAAAAAAAAGTCATTCGAATACGAATAAACAGCAGAAGAAAGATTCGATGCCACATCCAGTATACTTTCTGGCGGATTCTCATCTGCATAGATAAAAGGTTTGTCCTGCCTCAAAATACCAGCTTTTTCAAAGCCGATAGCTTCAAGTGTTGTACCAAGAAAATCCTGATGATCATAATCTATTGTTGTGATTATTGATAAGTCTGCATCAATGATATTAGTTGCATCTAACCGACCACCCAGTCCAACCTCCAGGATCAATACATCAAGATTTTGATGTTTAAAATATACCAGGGCAGCAAGAGTAGCCATTTCAAAATAGGTAAGATTTGTCTCGCCTCTCGTACTCTCAACTATAGAAAAAGCATGACATAAATTCGCATCAGAGATGGATTTTAAATTAACCCGGATACGTTCATTAAAATGAATCAGATGAGGTGACGTGTAAGAGCCCGTTCTATAACCAGCAGTGTGATATATGGCTTCAAGAGCAGTTACTGTAGAACCTTTACCATTGGTACCGGCTACAGTAACTATCTTGCAATCAGGATTGAGTACATTTAATTTTTTAGCTACTTCAAGTATGCGCTCAAGCCCCAGTTGTATTTCCTGAGTATGTCGGGATTCCAGATTGACTAACCAATCATGTAAATCCCACTCATTCAACGACTTGAGCAAAACAAGTCTCCATACCTTTGTGATTTAGCTTAGCAACGAGTTCTGAAATTGTTGATCGTAGATTCTTGCGCTCTACTACCATATCGATGTGTCCATGCTCCAATAGAAACTCACTTCGTTGAAACCCATCAGGAAGCGTCTGCCTCACGGTTTGCTCAATAACCCGTGGACCTGCGAAACCAATTAAAGCATCTGGTTCCGCAATAATAATATCGCCAAGGCTGGCAAAACTTGCAGAAACTCCTCCCATAGTAGGATCGGTCAACACGACAATAAAGGGTAATCCCAATTCTGCGTATTTAGCTAATGCAGCTGATGTTTTAGCCATTTGCATTAATGAAAAAAGTCCTTCTTGCATTCTGGCACCACCACTTGCCGTAAAACAAATGTAAGGACGCCTTTCTTCTGTAGCAACATTGACAGCACGTACAAACTTCTCTCCGACAGTAGCTCCCATGGAACCACCCATAAAGCTAAATTCAAAGGAACTGACAATGACTGGTTGTTGCGATAAAGTACCTTTCATCACGATCAGAGCTTCTTTTTCACCAGTAGCCTTTTGAGCTTGTGAAATTCTGTCCTTATATTTCTTGGAATCCCTGAACTTTAATCGATCCTGAGGTTCAAGAGATGAGGCTATTTCTTCTTGTCCATTTTCGTCAAGAAATTGAGCTATTCGAACTCGCGCCGAAATGCGGTGATGAAAATTACATGAAGGACATACCATTAGATATTTGGCTAATTCAGTACTATAAAGTACCTCATTGCACCCCAAACATTTAACCCATAACCCTTCTGGAACCCCTTTTTTTTGCGAGGTTTCAGTTCTTATTCTTGATGGTAATAGTTTTTTAAACCAGCTCATAAATTAGAACCTATAAATTGAATCGTTTAATATTATACACAAAATAAAGAGAATCTTAACTGATGATGAACTAACCACATTTACCAGAGGTAAAAATAGCCTGATCACTTAAAGTCTTTATGGCTGCAGCCCTGTCTTCTTTATTTTAACAGAGGCTATTTTCTCATTAATAATTATTTAAATCTACTAGAACAAAAAACCTTTTAAAACAATTAATTCAATATGATTAAAAATACAACATGTTAATTTTATTAAATATTTTTTTGTATTTTAAAAAAAAATGTACTATCAGGGCTAAAGTTTTTTAGATAATTTCCGATAACTTGAGTGGGTACGATAAATTTGCAACAAAATAATGATTTATCGGGTACAAATAGGGATTCAGGTCTGAGGAGACTAAAATCATGGCTCAAGTAATTAATACGAACGTAGTATCGCTTACGGCCCAACGTAACCTAGGGGTATCAAGTAACGCAATGCAAACTTCAATTCAGCGGTTATCATCTGGCCTAAGAATTAACAGTGCCAAAGACGATGCTGCAGGATTGGCAATTTCCCAACGTATGACCGCTCAAATAAGCGGGATGAACATGGCTGTCAGAAATGCGAATGACGGTATATCTCTAGCTCAGGTGGCTGAAGGAGCAATGCAGGAAACCACCAATATTCTTCAACGTATGCGTCAATTGTCTGTTCAGGCAGCAAACTCAACCAACAACTCATCTGACCGTGCGTCACTTCAAAGTGAAGTATCTCAGTTACAAAGTGAGTTAAACCGTATTTCTGGCAACACTGAATTTAATGGTCAAAGAATCCTCGATGGTTCATTTTCCAATGCAAGCTTCCAGGTAGGTGCTAACGCAAACCAAACCATTACGTTCAGTATCGGAAGTATTAAAGCTTCCTCTATAGGTGGCATTGCAACAGAGACCGGAACAGAAGTGTCTGGTGCAGCCTCTACTGACATTACTGTTTCCCTGGGTGGTGGAGCATCATCTACTATTAACTCATCTGCAGGTTTCGCAGGTGCATTAAATGGACAAGATGGAACATCAGCATATGCAAAAGCAGCTGCGCTTAATGATGCTGGCGTAGCAGGCTTATCAGTCACAGCAACAACCACTGGTACTCAAACAGTTGGTGCAATAGGCGGAACAGCAGCCGATACTTATAGCCTGACGCTTAATGGTGTAGCCGTATTTACTGGTCAGGACGTATCGACAGCTATGAGTAATACTACTCTTCGCGATGCAATTAATGGTGTAAGTGATCAAACTGGTATTACTGCATCTCTTAACGGCGGTGATATTACCCTGACAGCAGCTGATGGCAGAAACATTACTGTTACAGAAAGTGGTGCTGGTTTTACTGCTGGTACTGACGGTATGTCTGTAACTGGCGGAGATTTCGATGGCGTATTACGAGGCACACTGTCTGTAAGCGCAACAGATACCATTAACATCGGCGGTACAGTTGCTACCTTAGGCCTAAGCGCTGCAATTGCTAAAGATGCTCTTGGAGTTGATACAGTTGATATCAGTACTGCAGCAGGAGCTCAAACCGCAATCAAACGTATCGATGCAGCTCTGAACAGTGTAAGTGCTAACAGAGCCAGTATGGGTGCTCTGCAAAACCGATTTGATTCTACTATTGCGAACCTGCAAAACGTATCAGATAACCTTTCAGCTGCTCGTAGCCGAATCCTGGACGCTGACTACGCATCAGAAATGGCGAATTTGACCAAGAACCAAATTCTGCAACAAGCAGGTACAGCGATGTTAGCTCAAGCGAACAGCATGCCTCAATCTGTTCTTTCATTGTTAGGCAGATAAGATGTAATAATTACGGTGTAGCTCCGGCTGCACCGTAGTTTTGTTTATACCCCCAATGTTATTTGGGTATAAAGGAGTATGAAATGAATATAAATCCAATACCCTCAGTGAGTTCAGCAGGACCGAACGAAGCAATACACATAGCAGAAGAACCAATTAGCACAGATAATCTGACAAATATCGTCAATTCGACGATGGATCCGGAAACCAGACAAGCCCTGGATCATGCAACAGGATTATTACAAACTATAGTTACAGAGAAACTCTCAGATAAAGTGATTCGAAAAATGCCGTCTGATGAATACTTGCATTTGTTAAGTTTGCTTGATGAAATAATTAGTGGTTCTATAGACAAGCACGTTTAATAAATGGACCTATTTTTGGTATCAGAGATAATGAATTTAAATAAGGGAACATATGAGCCTATCATCACCAGGTGTCGGATCGGGCCTTGACGTAGCAACATTGGTTGCAACATTGGTTAAAGCAGAAATAACCCCTGCTCAAACACGACATGACAATCAAGTTACCAGTGTCAAGACAGAGTTATCAGCTATTGGCCAGTTAAAAAGTGTCCTATCAAATCTTCGGACCTCACTGACTAAATTATCTGATTTAAGCCAATTTTATAATATGAAATACTCCATGAGTGAACAGGATTATTTCTCAACATCAATTACCGCACAAGCAACAAAAGGAAGTTATCAAATTGAAGTGCAAAAACTGGCACAACAACAAAGCCTTGCCAGCAATTATTTGACAAATACAGGGAGCGGTACGTTCACCATTACTTTAGGTACCTATAATAGTGATAAAACAACATTTACAGCCAATGCTTCCGCTACCCCGGTATCTATAACCATAGCTCCGGGCAGTGACAGCCTGGTTGCTGTTCGTGACGCGATTAATAATAGCAACTCCGGAGTAACGGCAGGAATTGTTCAAGATAGTCAAGGTTCGCGGCTAGCTCTTACTTCAACAAAAAGCGGTGAAAACTATGCCATGAAAATCAGTGGCGACATCACTTCATTAAATTATGATCCAACCACTGGGGTTAATTCACTGACAGAAACAGTTGCAGCCCAAAACAGCGTGGTAAAAATCAATGGAATTATGTTGAATCAAAGCAGTAATCAATTACAGGAAGCTATTTCTGGAGTAACGTTGAATTTGAAAAAAGCCGAACCAGGCAAAACGATAACCTTAACAGTTGATGACAATAAGGATCAATTAACCAGTTTAATGAATGATTTTGTCAAACAGTATAATGACAGTATGACTTTTCTTACCAATCTGACCGGATATAATTCTGAAACAAAGCAAGGAGGAGTATTCCAGGGAGATCCGCAATTTAGAAATTTAAAACAAAACCTGACCAAATGGGCAACCGGTCCGATCACTAATGGCGACAGCCCAATAAAATCCTTGGCTGATTTGGGAATTACCTCAAACAAGCAAGGGTTACTAGAAATAAATCAGGATAAATACAAAAAGGTTCTTGAGAATAATTACAAGGATATAGGCAGCTTATTCGCCAAAACAGCAACAGCATCTGATCCCAATATCAGAATTAAATCAGTAAATACAAACGTTAAGGCAGGATCCTATGATGTGAATCTGACCGAATTTACTCCAGGGGTAAGTATGTCAGGAACTATTGGCTCCCTCTCAGCGAGCTCATCCGATGGGCTTACTCTCAGTGGTAGTGGCCGGCTAGGAGGACTATCAATTAATATCCTGTCTGGCTCAACGGGTTCTCGCGGAAGTATTACAGTTAATGATGGAATTGCAGTACAAATGAATTCATTTTTAGATACTTACATGAGCACTCAAGGCGATTTGGATCTGAGAACAGCTCAATTAAACAAACAAGTGAAACAACTGGATAAGGCACAAGAAGCAATTGCTCTGCGTAGTGACGCGATTCAAAAACGTTATCTATCACAATTTACCGCACTGGATAGTTTATTAACCCAAATGCAAAACACAACGAGCTTTTTAACCCAGCAATTAGCTAATTTACCTAAATTAAATATAAAATGAGACTAAACTTATGAAAACCCCATATGATCGAGTATCAAGCCAATACAAATCGATAGAGCTACAATCTCGTATTGATACTGCATCACCGCATGAACTAATAGAGCTATTACTCCAAGGTGCCAGATCACATATAGCAACAGCTCAGGGCAATATCCAGAGAAATCAAATCAAGGATAAAGGCGAGCATATAGGAAAAGCAATCAGTATAGTGGAAGGATTAAAAACCAGCTTAAACCATGAACAAGGTGGTGAAATTGCAGAAAACCTTCTGAAATTATACGATTACATCCAACACATTTTGTTAAAAGCAAACCTAACAAATGATGAAGATCTTTTAGCACAGTCCAACATGTTACTTGCTGAAGTACATCAGGCATGGCAAGCCATTAATCAAGTTAATGAAAAACAATAATCAAAATATTCACATCAAAAAATATGGGCATTTAACACTAAATGCCCTATCAATTAATACCACTGGATTCGTAACACTGGTTCAAATCGAATGAAACACCCCACAAAAATGTAAAGTTTTTTTACTTAATGCCGCTAATTGAAATACAATGATTAAGATTGAGATCATCATGAAAAAATCTATGATATCAATAATCACAACTGCATTTTTAATGCTGAACTCTCAAACCTCTTTTGCAATAGAGAGATATGGCGAAACACTCTGTAATTTAGCTGATTATTTTTGCATGAAAGTGAAAGCTGGAGAAAGCTGGGAAAAACTATTTCCTAATGTTGAAGAACGCGACATCGTCAGACGAATTAATCGAATGAATATAACGTTGAAACAAGGAATGACTATTGCTGTTCCTAAAAACATTGAACGGCTCACTATATATGATGTATCGCCCTTCCCTCGTTATATTGAATCAGACGGTGAAAAAACCATCTTTGTAAGTCAGAAAAAACTTGCCTGGGGTGCCTATGATGCAGATGGTGAGCTGTTATGGTGGGGACCTATTTCCTCGGGGATTGGTAAATGCAATGTTGCAGGTGGGTGCGGAACCCCCACAGGTTCATTTCGAATTATAAGAAAACAGGACATCGAATGCGTGTCTACTGCTTTTCCAAGAAGAGCCAACGGAGAAAGTGGCGGTGCATTAATGCCTTATTGTATGCATTTTTTCAGAGGATTTGCACTGCACGGAAGCTACGAAGTACCGGGATACCGGGCAAGCCATGGATGTGTCAGAATGTTTATTGAAGATGCGCGTTGGCTCAATGAAGAATTTATTGATTTACCAGGAGGAGGCATGAGAGGAACCAAAGTAGTACTTGATGCACCTGACGATCCAAATGAACAATAATTACACTAACCAAGCAGATAGACAAATTATACCCAAAATGATAAAATTTTACCGGATGAATTTTTAATGTTTGTATGATAACGTATTAAATGACTTTGTGAATAAAAACCCTCACTTTTGACGGAACGCCAAGATATATGCCTTTCTCGCAGTATATCCATTGTTTTTAATCAAAAATTCTCGCAAAATCAAACGACTTGAGTAAACATGGAGAACTTTAAAATAATGGCTCATTATAATACGCAGTCCAATTCAATGCAGACAGCACAGGCGAACTCATTTATGTCCTGGCTAGTATGGGGTCTAGGATGCTTGTTTTATTTTTATGAATGCCTGCTCCAGGTTTCACCAAGTGTCATGAGTACTGAGCTAATGCGAGACTTCGCTGTTACCAGCCAAACATTAGGTATTCTATCCGGTATTTATTTTTATTCGTATGCTGCCATGCAATTACCAGGCGGTGTATTAATGGACTATTTCGGCCCGCATCGTCTACTGACGTTAGCTACTGTAGTCTGTGCGGTAAGCACCATTGCTTTTGGTATGACCGATAATTTTATTATGGCATGTATTGCACGCCTGATGATTGGTTTTGGCTCTGCTTTTGCAGCTGTAGGTACTATGAAACTGGCAGCAAACTGGTTTCCCCCTGAAAAATTTGCCTTATTGACTGGACTTATGGTCACTATTGGTATGTTGGGTGCTATAGGTGGCGAGACTCCGTTAGCTCTGTTAATTGATGGTTTTGGCTGGCGCCACAGCATGATTATCATGGGAGTGGTGGGACTCGTTTTAGCTGTATTACTGATGGTAATTGCTCGAGACACGCCTAAAAATTATAAACCTCCCGTGCACACACATCCAGTTGAACATGAAGATCGCCTTTTACCTAGTTTGCTCGCTCTGATTAAAAATAAACAACTCTGGTTAGTAGCTATATACGGTGGACTGATGTACATGGCAACTCCAGTTTTTTGTGGCTTATGGGGCGTTCCCTTTTTGATGAACAAAATGCTTATCGCTAAATCAACAGCAGCTAATTATATATCATTAGTCTTTGTTGGCTGGGCAATTGCCAGCCCGCTTTGGGGTATATTCTCAAACCAGATTGGATTACGTAAACCCCCAATGTATATCGGTTGCGTTGGTGCTCTTATTTGCTCTTGCCTATTTATTTTTGCACCGATTAGCTCTTCTTTGACGATGCAATTATTACTTTTAACATTTGGTTTATTCTCTGCTGGTTTCTTACCTGCTTTCTCCGTAGCCAAAGAGCTATGTAATAAAAAATACGTTGCTACGGGCTTAAGTTTTATGAATATGATGAACATGGTAGGTATCGCTCTGGCACAACCTTTAATAGGGTACGTGCTTGATAAAATGTGGCAAGGAGAAATGAGTGGTACAGTAAGACTTTACCCGATTGAAGCCTATCACACTGCTTTGGCAATTCTTCCAATAGGTATGCTCATTGCGTTACTTATTTTACCCAAAATTAAAGAAACCTATTGCCAAAGTGTACATTAATGAAATAATACGGCGTTTTAAAAGTAGAAAAAAATATGTCTAAAAAATTATATATTAAAACAAATGGGTGCCAGATGAATGAGTATGACTCATCTAAAATGGCAGAAGTCTTATTTGAATCTCATGGTTTAATTAAAACAGATAAAGTAGATGATGCAGATGTAATCCTGCTGAATACCTGCTCTATCAGAGAAAAAGCTCAGGAAAAGGTTTTTTCGCAATTAGGTCAGTGGCGCGAATATAAAGCTAAAAATCCACATGTAGTTATTGGTGTAGGTGGATGTGTTGCAAGTCAGGAAGGTGCCGACATCATTAAAAGAGCTCCGTTTGTCGATCTGGTATTCGGGCCGCAAACATTACATAGGCTCCCTGCCCTGCTTGAAGAACGACTTGCAAAAAATAAATCCGTTGTTGATATCAGTTTTCCTGAAATTGAAAAATTCGATCACCTCCCTGCACCACGGGCTGAAGGGCCATCAGCGTTTGTCTCAATTATGGAAGGCTGTAGCAAATATTGCAGCTTTTGTGTTGTGCCTTATACGCGTGGAGAAGAAATTAGCAGACCATTTGACGACGTATTGGCAGAGTGTTACCAACTTGCAGCTCAAGGTGTCCGAGAAATTAATTTATTAGGTCAGAATGTTAATGATTATCGTGGTAAAATGGAACAAGGTGAAACAGCTGATCTAGCTCTTTTAATCCATTATCTGGCTGCAATAGATGGAATAGGAAGAATCAGATTTACCACCTCTCACCCATTAGCCTTTTCAGATAATCTGATTAATGCCTATGCAGAAGTGCCTGAATTGGCAAATCACCTTCACTTACCAGTTCAAAGCGGATCAGATCGTATTTTAGGTCTAATGAAGCGTGGTTATACTGCACTGGAGTTTAAATCAAAAATCAGAAAACTACGTAAGGTTAGGCCAGATATTCGTTTATCAACCGATATTATAGTAGGCTTCCCTGGTGAAACAGACAAAGACTTCCAGGACACTATGGATTTAGTACATGAAATTGGTTTTGATACCTCATTCAGTTTCATTTATAGCCCAAGACCTGGTACCCCGGCAGCTAATTTACCCGATGAAACGCCGCTGGAAGTTAAAAAACAACGCTTGCAGATACTGCAAAACAGATTACTGACGAATGCTTCGCGATACAGCCAATCAATGATAGGTACCACTCAAAGAATATTGGTCACTGGTTTCTCTAAAAAAGACAGCAATCAGCTGGCTGGACGAACTGAATGTAATCGAGTAGTGAATTTTGAAGGCTCAGAGCGTTTAATCGGTCAATTTGTAACACTTCAGATAAGTGATGCATTACCCAACTCCTTGAGAGGCCGTCTAACTGAAGTAGAGATGCAACCAATCTAATGATAGAACACATAAAAAAACAGATAACAATTCCCCGCGAGTATCACAATCAACGTATCGATAGTGTACTCGCCCAGTTACTTCCAGAGTATTCGCGCTCACAAATCAGCAATTGGATTAAATCCGGTGCCGTGATCCTGAATCAAAAGGCATGCAAGCCTAAAGATAAAGCTCTGGATGGAGATCTCATTGAACTTAGTGTTGATTTAAATGAAATTGATCCTGACTTTACGCATTGTGAGCCAGAAGATATTCCTCTCGAAGTAATTTACGAAGACGATGACGTTCTTGTGCTTAATAAACCCATGGGATTGGTCGTCCATCCTGGAGCAGGAAACAGGGAGCATACTTTAGTTAATGCACTTCTTCACCATGCCCCTACCCTGCATCACCTGCCACGGGCAGGAATAATCCATCGTCTTGATAAAGACACAACTGGATTATTAATAGTGGCGAAATCGTTAACAGCACACACATCGCTTATAAGGCAGATGCAAGCCAGAGACATACAACGCAATTACATAACGTTGGTTCAAGGACATGTGATATCAGGCGGTACTGTTGATACCGGCTTCGGAAGACATCCCAGGAACAGACTAAAAATGTGCGTAAGTGGGCAAGGCAGACAGGCTATTACTCACTATATGGTAAAAAAACAATACCATGATTTTACTCTATTGGATGTCAGTTTGATGACCGGAAGAACACATCAAATCAGAGTTCATATGGATTATATTAACCATCCAGTAATAGGCGATCAGCTCTATGGTGGCCGGATGCGGTTTCCCCAAAATGCCAGCGATGATTTAAAAGCCATGCTTCAGCAATTCAAAAGGCAGGCATTGCATGCTTGCTCAATTGCTTTTTATCATCCAGAGACAGAAGAAGAGTTGACATTTACTGCCCCTTTACCTGAAGATTTTAAATTACTGCTTAGAACTCTGGATGAGCACTATGATTACTAGATTAGCGAACTGGTCTGCCCCGAAAAATATTACAGCATTAAGCACTACCCGGTTATCCGGTTTTAGTGTAACACCTTATGATAAAAATAATCTGGGCTCCCACGTTGGTGATAATCCAGACCACGTAGCTCAAAACAGGCAGCAGTTAAAAAAACTTCTGAACTTGCCTGCTGAACCGGTATGGCTTGAACAAACGCATAGTACCACCTGCATTATTCCGGAAGACGATAACAACAGAAATGCTGATGCAGCCACAACACGTTCGAACAATCACCCATTAGTAATTCTTACTGCTGATTGCCTGCCTATTACGCTTTGTAATCAACAAGGAACGGAAATAGCCGCAATACATGCAGGATGGAAAGGTTTATTTAACGGAATTATCGAAAATACCTTAAACAAAATGAACAGCGACTCAAGCGATCTGTTGGCCTGGATAGGCCCGGCAATATGCCAAAAATGCTATGAAGTTGGTGATGAGGTACATCAGTCTTTTACTGAAAAATACCCCCTAAGTGTGAATGCCTTTCAAAAATCAGGCTTAAAATGGATTGCAAGTTTGCCCCAAATTGCCGAATTGATACTCAATTCACGCGGTGTTTCAGCAGTATATCGGTCAGATTTATGTACTTTTGAGTTGGAAACTGAGTTCTATTCCTATCGAAGAGAAGCGCAAACAGGTAGAATAGGAACTCTTATTTGGTTTAACGATCAACCACGGGATTAATAATATGATGAAACGTATAAAATTATATATAAGCACCTTGCTTCTTTTAACAGCTTCTCTGGCTGTAAAAGCAGACGAGACTGCGATGCCCAATCTGGCTCCTGTTTTAAAAAACATTATGCCAGCTATAGTTAATGTAGCGGTTCAAGGCTACTTACCAGGCGATGCATCAGCAGCGGGCAGCGGTGATGAAGAAGTAACTCCAGGCAAACGCGGTTCCAGAGCTCCTGAAAAAGGACGCAAATTTGAAAGCATAGGTTCTGGTGTAATCCTTGATCCCAAATCAGGCATTATCGTGACGAATGATCACGTAATTCGCAATGCTAATTTAATTACTGTAACCCTTCAGGATGGCCGACGTTTAAAAGCGCGCTTGATTGGCGGAGATAGCGAAACTGATTTGGCTGTATTAAAAATTGATGCGAAAAATCTTAAGTCATTGGTAATAGGTGATTCAGATAACCTTCAGGTGGGAGATTTTGTTGTAGCAATAGGCAATCCATTTGGATTAAACAGCTTTGGTAACAGTCAATCAGCTACATTTGGTATCGTCAGCGCTTTAAAGCGCAGTGATTTGAATATTGAAGGTGTTGAAAACTTTATTCAAACTGACGCCGCAATTAACCCAGGTAATTCTGGTGGTGCATTAGTTAATACTAAAGGAGAATTGATAGGCATAAATACAGCAATTATCTCTCCTTACGGCGGTAACGTAGGTATTGGATTTGCCATTCCTATTAATATGGTAAAAGATGTAACACAACAAATTATCAAATTTGGTTCTATACACCGCGGTTTGATGGGCATCTTTGTACAACACCTGACCCCAGAACTAGCACAATCTATGGGCTACCCAGAAGACGTACAAGGTGCATTGGTATCTCAGGTTAATGAGAACTCTCCTGCCGAAGTTGCTGGATTAAAATCAGGCGATATTATCGTTCAAATCAACGATACTAAAATCACTCAGGCCACTCAGGTGAAAACAACAATCAGTTTATTACGTGTTGGTTCAACCGCTAAGATTCAGATTCTTCGTGATAATAAAGCGTTAACATTAAATGCTGAAGTTACTGACATCAAAAAGCATGAACAAAAATTACAATCCAATAACCCATTCTTATATGGTCTTGCTCTGCGTAATTTTGAACAGGAATCACCTCCACACGGTAATGTGATTGGTGTTCAGGTAGTAGGAGCTTCTGAAACCAGTGCTGGATGGAGAGCGGGTCTAAGACCTGGCGATATTATTATCTCTGCTAATAAAGCACCAACAAAAGATGTAAAAACCTTACAAACAATTGCTCAGGATAAAAAACAACAATTGTTAGTTCAGGTATTACGTGGCCCAGGTGCATTATTCTTATTAATAGTATAAACAAAAAGAATTGAAGTATTGCAGTTCTACTGCAATACTTCCTTCTGCCAGATAAAATTTCAATCACAATAATATCCCTAATAATCTCACAAAGAATCAAAATTCATTTCATATTAGAATCTATTATCTTTAAATCTAAAATCCCCACATTCCATGATTATCCACAATATTCATGATTATCCACAATATCCATGGATCTCACCAACAAGCAGCCCTTAATTATATAGTATCAAGAGGCAGCAATATGCAGCTCGCGCCCTTGGCTCGACAACAAAGCCTATTCAATTAACAAAAATTTCAAGCTGAGGGCAGACGTCGAGCCAGGGGCCCGACAACAAAGCCATTCAATTAGCACAAATTTCAAGCTGAGAGCAACGTCGGGCCAAGGGACCGACCTACAAATCATCATGTAAACATGTACTGTTGTTTTAGCGGATAAAGTAAGATGTTACAACTAAACCAGATAATAAACTCATCTAGTATAACACCACTATGGTGTCATAGGAGGAGCTTCTGCATCAGTTGAATTGTTAGGATTATCAATTGTTATAGAGGCATGTTCCGAATCTACTTGATCGCTCCATAATTGTGCCGGAGTGTCTCGTAGCAGTTCATTCGGTGGAGGATTTAAAGCATCTTTCCCTTTATCAAAAAACGCCCCATATTTCGTTCCTGCTTCATCGGGAGATTGCTCAGTTAATTCTTTTACTTTGCCTACCTTAGCATTTTCTTTTTCTTGTAGTTGACTCACCAGAAAAGTAGTCATTAACTTGGCAGCGCTATCTCGCATGTTACTGGAAATCCAAAGTCCTATCTCTTTTTGCAGATAAGATACTGATTGACTCAGAAATTCACTTACTGGGTACATAACGCCAGCAGTAAGTAAACCAACAACCCCACCAAGGGCAACAACTCCCAAGAGACCAATAGACCCCAGTACTGCCAGTGGAGCAAATGCTATAACTCCCGCAGTTGCAAGAAGGCCAAGTCCCACACTAAGTCCTAATCGACCGAGCCAGGAATAAGAAGTTTTTTCTGGCTCTTCTGCGGATATAGCCACATCATTATTATTTAATTTAAATCTTTGTTGTCCAAAAAAAGCTTTTACATCAGATGGTTTGATATTTGCTCCATCAGCAGGCTTAAATTGTTTCAATTCACTAACTACTGATTTCTTTTGATTGTATGTCTGCGCCGCCTTACTCATAAAATCAAATATTTTCAAATTCATATCAATATTATGCTGGTCCTTTTGATATATAAATTTAGATTCAGGTAATCCATTTGCACCAATCTCTGGATGAAACTGAGTAGTCAAGATAGGAGTACCAACTAAAGATTCCATAGATTCAATAGTATCACCATCGCTTGCAATGCTACTGGCTATAAACCCTTTAGGCAATTTTGAAATCCGTTGACTATGAGCTCCAAAAAACTGCCCTTCATAATAAGACTTATCAATTATTTCTTTTGTATTTTCTTCTTCTGTCTTTATTTCTATTTCTTCTATATTTACAACAAGATCTAGATGTGAAGCAATAATTTTTGCTAACATCGTGTCCTTATTTATTCTAATCGCATCATAATTCATGTAGCTTTGTTGAGTTAGCTGGTTAATGTTCAAATCAGTAATTTCACCACCACCATAAACAGCGACCACCTGATGCCCACCACATGCTCCTAAAATAGGCATCCCTTTTTCAACAGCTACATGTACTAAGGCCAACTCAACAATAGTACGAGAAAAATCATACGTCTGAGTTGGATCTCGTTCCTGATTGAATAATTCAGGGTCAATCATTGCATTATTACCCGGTAAAGCCAGGCAATCTACGTTTTCAAGCATAGTCATGGCTTTGGCTTTTGCATGAGCAAATAATTTTAATCGACCTTGGGATGAAGTGTATAATTCATCAAATTTGGGTTCTGATATATCCGCCATCATCTCTCGATAATCAGCATCAACTACTGTGCAACCAACATCAACAAATGATTCCTTAAGGGAAACAACGCTGCTTCCTCCAACTTTAGAACTATAAGTTACAGCAGCTATAGGCATAATGGCTCCAGTATGATCGATATATAGGCATCTTATCATATACTATCAGTCTTAAATAAATATTAAGTACTTTTTTAAAACAATAAATGAGCTCACTAATCGCCAGTTTAGAATCTGGTATTAAGAAGTCATTATACTCATTCGATTCATTTGCTTGTGCGTGATTTACCAATAAATACTGACCGTTGACTATTTATTAATCAACAATGAACATTAATTATTAAATTTTGTGATTTTAACCATAAAAAACAAAAAAAACTATTCAACGGACTTGACATCAAACGCTGAAAAAGACAAAATCGCGTCTCTTGTGGCTATGTAGCTCAGCCGGTTAGAGCGCGGCACTCATAATGCTGAGGTCGGTGGTTCGAGTCCACCCATAGCCACCAAATCCCTTAATCATAAAAATCCTCAACTTAGTTATCAAAAAAGCTATTGAAAACAATCAAATTTAGTTATGATGTTACTATCTACGATTTTACGGTTTTTAAATGCGTTCTTTAGTAATTTTACTTTTAACCTTAATATGGTCTTCATTGATTCATGCTAATGACGTAAACATTTCAACCATTACCAAAAATGGTTCAACTGTTTTTTATCTCCAGGCGGGCGCGTTTAATTTAAAAAAAGATGCCCAACAAAGACAACAGGATCTTGCAAAACAGATAGAACAAAAAGTAGAGATTAAAGATCTTGCTGACAAACACCTTTATCTTGTCCAAATTGGCCCTATTGATGATTATCAAACAGCAAGAGAACTAAAAGATAAGTTATCACAAAAAAGTAATGCTCATAACGTTGCTGCCAATTCGAATCAAAAAACACCTTCTCAAGTAAGCCAAACATCTAAAAATCAGGATCAAAGCCAAACCTTACCGCCATCGAGCAAGCTATGGAATTTGAGAAATGCTGATATTCGTGCGGTTATTACAGAAGTTTCTCGCGTAACCGGAAAAAACTTTGTTATTGATCCTAGAGTTCAGGGAAAAATATCCATTATATCCAGTACTCCGATGTCTAACCGTGAGTTGTATCAGGTCTTTCTCTCTGTCTTGCAAGTATCAGGTTATGCAGCTGTACCTAATGGTACAATCATTAAAATCATTCCCAATATTGATGCAAAAACGCTATCACCTGACTTAATTAATGGATTGCGTAATCCTCCGAGAGGGGATGACATGATGGTTTCAGTAATACCAGTACATTATGTTCCTGCTGAGCAACTGGTTCCGGTTTTAAGACCCTTAATGCCACAATGGAGCAGCGTTTCGGCATATGCGCCTTCTAATATGCTGATCCTTTCTGGTCGAGCAAATAACATCAAAAGCCTGACAGACATAATCAGACAAGTAGACAGTTCTACTGCAAATGGCATTGATATGGTGCCATTAAAATATGCATTGGCGATGGACATTACCAATACACTAAAAGATTTGGTTAAAAGCCAACCCAATATAGGGAGTCGTGCCCAGATTACCGTTTCAGCGGATGATCGCTCTAATTCAATTTTAGTCAGCGGCAGTAAAACTGACAGAATCAGACTACGTATGCTCATTTTAAAATTAGATAGGGAGAGCTCCGAAGGTATGAGTTCCAATACTCAGGTGGTCTACCTCAATTATTTAAGAGCCGAAGACATGGTACCTATTCTTGCTGGCATTGCTCAGGCAAATTTTAGTGGCAATGTAGGTACTACAATTGGCACCATTACCAGACCTGAATTAGACAGTACCAATCCCGCCTCAAACCTGGCTAGTGACATTTCATCAAGCGGTTCTGCTACAGCGAACCCGACTCCAGCAGGTTTAAACTCGTCGGCAGCAACAGGGAATACTAGCTCAGCAAATACACAAAATGAGGGGTCAGCCAAGCCCAATGTACAGATTATTGCGGAACCTAATACCAATTCGATAATCCTTAATGCCCCGGCTTCAATTATTCGTATATTAAAAACAGTAATTTCACAGCTGGATATTAAGCCCGCTCAATTATTGATCGAAGCACTGGTCGCAGAGGTAAATCAGGATGATGTGAACAATTTAGGTATTGAGTGGGGTTCTAATCAACAATATGGTGATCCCAGAAAATTCAGACCGGGGTTTGCGATCATTAATAGTAAAACTAGAATTGATGATTTTCAGACACAGATATACGCCTTGGCTAGGGAACAAAAAGCAAATATATTGTCTACTCCTTCTGTAGTAGTGCTTGATAATCGTCAAGCAAAAATCCTCGTCGGTAAGGAAGTATCTGTTGCAGCAACGACTCAACCAAGTAATGCGGGAGGAACGACTAACGGCGGTACTCCATTTACTACGTTTAACCGGGTTAATGTTGCCTTACACCTTTATGTCAGACCACAAATCACCAGAGGTGATGGCATTCAGATGCAGATAGACCAAGGAAATAACACTCTGGATCCTGCAAGTACCACTGAAAGCACGGTTAATCCAACGTTTAAAATCAGCAGCATTGTCACTTCAGTACATGTTGAAAGCGGTGACATTGTGGTATTAGGCGGCTTAACTCAAGACAGTCTTGGTAATGAGAATAATAGCATTCCTATTTTAGGAGGCATTCCAGGTCTTGGTAAATTGTTCCAGCACAATATCAAAAATAGAGACAAACGCGTTCTGATGGTATTTATTAAACCAATTATACTTCGTAATGAACGTGATAATTTACAAGTCACAGGAGCGAAATATAATGATGTCAGACAATATCAATTAGACTGGATACGCTCTCAAGAAAAATATGATGAATTAAACAACCAAAGTGTATTACCGCCATTAACTCAAAGCACGTTACCCGTTCCTTTTAGTGGCTCACCTAAACATGCAGCACAAATGACCAAATAAACTATGGATAATGACGAAAAAACATTGGTTCTTCCTTATAGTTTTGCTAAAAACAACGGGGTAGTTGTTGGTGAGGTCAAAAATGATGTAGCTGTTATTTATCATTTAGCTGATACTTCGTTGCAAACGTTAGTTGAAGTAAAAAGGATTCTTCAATGCGACCTGGATCTCAAGCTCGCTGATGAAACTGCTTTTCAACAACATTTAGCACATGTTTACCAATCTAAATCATCTATTTTAGATGCTGCGGAAGGCATGGAAGATGATATGGATCTTTCCATGCTGGCCAGCCAACTTCCAATGAGCGAAGATTTGCTGGAAAATCAGGATGACGCGCCTATCATTCGCTTATTAAATGCCTTGTTTACCCAGGCGATTAAACAAAAAGCTTCAGATATTCATATTGAGACGTATGAAAACCGTGTTTTGGTTCGTAATCGAATAGACGGTGTTTTACAAGAGGTTCTGGAAATACAGAGGGCTATCGCTCCCTTGGTGATTTCTCGGGTAAAAGTGATGGCAAAACTGGATATTGCAGAAAAACGTATTCCTCAGGATGGTCGTATCTCTCTGCGCATCGGGGGCCATAATATTGACGTCCGGGTATCAACCCTTCCCTCGAACCATGGTGAGCGTGTCGTATTAAGAATCCTGGATAAACAAGCAGCACAGCTGGATTTGAATCTCCTGGGTATGCCGGAGTCAACAGTAAAAGCCATGCGGGCAATGATATCAGAGCCGCACGGTATTATTTTAGTAACAGGACCCACTGGCTCTGGAAAAACCACATCATTATATGCCATGCTAACAGAGCTTAATCAGGTTACTCGTAATATTCTGACGATTGAAGATCCTATTGAATACGATTTAACAGGTATAGGGCAGACGCAGGTTAATACTAAAGTACAAATGACTTTCGCTAAAGGGCTAAGAGCTATTCTGAGACAGGATCCCGACGTAGTCATGATTGGTGAAATCAGGGATCTGGAAACTGCGGAAATAGCAGTTCAGGCAAGCTTAACTGGACATTTGGTCTTATCAACATTACATACAAACAGTGCTTTAGGTGCTTTAACTCGACTTCGTGATATGGGTGTTGAATCCTTTTTAATGTCTTCAAGTATTGTGGGTTTAATCGCACAACGCCTGGTGCGCAGGCTCTGCCCTCATTGTAAAACGCCTCATCAATTACGCCCAGATGAAAAAGAACTGATGGAATTAGCGCCCGATGCTGATGTATCGCAGGTATTCGAACCTAAAGGATGTGATTTATGTAATCACTTGGGATATAGAGGCAGAACCGGGATCTACGAATTAATTACTATCGATGAAACGCTCAGAGGTATGATTCATCGCCATGAACACATACAAACGTTGGAAGCGTATCTAAGACCTGGTACTCCAAGCATACGTGGTGATGGCTTTAAACGAGTATTAATGGGAGATACTTCTTTAGCTGAAATTCTTCGCGTTACCACTCAAAATTAAGCGTTTTATATCCATTTGATAATTGCTGCCCATGAATTCAATGCAACCAGGTTCTATTCTTCGTTACCGTTTCATTCATTAACACCTCTTCAATAACTCGATAGGTAACATTATTGTAAAAAAATATTATCTTTTTTTTACAATAACCCAACTATAATTCTTTAATGTCGAATCAATTTCTGTCGCCATTATATGAATAATTAAAAAGAACTTATAGTGTTAAGATTCAACAAATTAGAGATTGACTTCTTAAAGATCACCACGCACAATATTACAACACTCTAAACTGGAGGTATCATGCCTAGTTCCTATTTACAAATCTGGATTCAAAGACAAATCAGCTCAGGAACATTTCCCCCCAACCGTGAAGATTGGTATATTAAAAATGGCTTAAATGATTCAGAGATGGCTTTGGAAGAACGATTTGATCGCTTTGTGCAAGCTCAACGTGAGGAAGGAGCATTTTATTATGAGAGCTTCAAGAATATCGATTTTCAACGCTATGAACTCAACGTCACTCTTGCAAACCAATCTCCATGTCTTACTGAAGTAGTTGCTTTTCATAATGATAATACCGATATAACATCCAATGCAAGCGGACACGGCAAACACGTCATTTATTTCACAGGAATGGGCACATTATACCAAGACTGTTTTACGGATATAACCGAAGCCGTACGTACTACTGGAGCAACCTATTATGGTTTTGAATACCCAGGTATGTCACGATTGGGTGGTGAGGTTTTAGAGGTTAATGATTTAGTAAATACTGGACTAGCAGTAACCAATGATTTGCTTCGCAAAGGAATTCCTATCGACGACATTCTTTTTCAAGGTGATTCTTTTGGTGCAGCCGTTGCGAAGAAGATCAGCAATTTATTTAAAGAACAACGTGGTGTAGAAATCCGTTGTATCTTAAATAACACCTTCTCCACGTTCCAGGCAGCAGTGCAAAACGTCATGTCTCAAAGTGCCTGGACAAGCCCATTTACATCATTAGTATCCCCTGTATTACGTTACACAGGATGGGATATTCGCCCAGGAGACACCTATGGGCTAGATACTCCCTATCAAGTGCATGTCAACCATATTGGCGATCTTACTCTAGGTGGTGGAACACTGGCGGCCTTAGTAGATCGCAATCGACAACTTCCGGATTTTATCGATCCCTGCCCTGATGAGTTTATTAATTCCAGAGACTCTTATGATAATATGCATTGGGCACAAATAAGCGCAGATGGTGAAAGCTATCTGGCTGCGAAATACGGTAGGAATGATAAAGGTCAGGTTGATACTCATCTGGCGAATTTACTTTATATGCAGTATCCAGATGGACAAAGTGTATATAAAGCATTAATTTGCGCCTATATTCAAGACAGTAATGCATATATAAAATTGCACCCTCAGGTAATCTCACTTGATCAATTACCACAACCGTTGGGCTCAGAAACTGTTTCGTTATATGATTTATTGGTTCCATCTACTACCCGATATTTAGGTTTCTTTAGCCAGCCGACTCCACAAGTAATTGAAACAAACCATCCAGAGGAAGAACATTTGATAAAACCAACAAAATAAAGTTTCGTCTTAACAATTACTGCAACTCGGCCCTGCTATGGAACCGTCATTGGATGGTTGATGTTGCAGTAGTTCAATACCAGAAAAAATTAAAATATCACGTTGCTCATCAGTACAATGAATTCGTCCCAAAGAATTATCATCATCACAATACCAAACGCCTGTAGCATATTTTGCATATTCTCCTGGTCTGGAAAAAAATCCAGCACAATTGATGACAATAGACCTGTGACCAGTGGTGTGGGCTACTTTGTAAGGATTAACATCAATCGTATTTGCTAATAATAGATGAATATCCAGTGGAGCGATTGAATCATCTTTAGATAGTGCAGCAGCTAAAGCCTTAGAATTATGATCAGCACATATTTCTATTACCAGCCTAACAGTTCCACCTTCCAATTCAAAAATGGATTGACTATGACCAGAATAAAAAAGAGGTGCGGGTTCATGGCTAGTAAATAGTTTGCCATGTCCTGAACTGTTGATACCAATGTTTTCATATTTTTTGCTGTACCGGCCCATTATTGCCCCATCATGATAAATAGTAGTAGTATTTTTGGCAGGCATAGTTGCTGCAAATTTTCCCAGATCTGTTTTGATTCTAGCGAGTACACCCTCGGAAGAATCTGGATCGGTAGCTAAAGGATACTGTTCTACCCTTGAATCCAATTTAAACATGCTTACGCC
>NZ_CALMPD010000201.1 GCF_937871865.1 uncultured Legionella sp. | reverse complement strand
TTAATAATAATCCGATTGCTGCGGTAAGAACCGCTCTTTTTAAATGAACCCTCTTCATCTTCATGTCCTTATGTTATCTCAGTGGGGCAGCGATGATTTCTCCTTAACTCTCCAGAATAACATGCAAAAGAATAACCGCAAAATCGTTCAAACCGCAGACAACAAGGAGGGTTGGTTACTAGCGAATTTTTGGCTCCGCTTTTGCAACGGGCCATGTAGGTTATATCAGATGCCCAAGCGGTATTAACAGCAACAGGAGTGAAATCCCCTTGGTCAATTCAATCTTATATTAAGGGAAAGAGTCAATGAGGCTACTTGCATCGGCCCCAATACCTCCATTCCTGAGTCAAAAATATTTTTGCGACAGAATTACTCAGAGCATGAGCCTTCGTCCCGGCCTATTTAGGCTTCAAGGTATTTTCAGTCGATAGTTTTTGAGAGTAATCAGAATCCTGTTTTTGGGAGTCAAAAAATTTATTGCTGTGATTAGAAGCCGATGCAAGAGTTATTTCTGTGTTATTTGTTTCTTTCGGTTTTATAATCATTAATTGCGCTTCTGGAATAATGGAGTACCAATGATAATTACCTTGGTTATTCATACCTCGCCTTGAAAGCTATTCACAATGCTTTCTAATTGTTGTGAGGCGAACTCGTGCATGTTTTGCTACCAGATCTCTAGCTGCCCTGTTAAAGATGGGTTCAATCACTAATTTAATGCTGCTGTCGCTGAAATGTTGTCTTTTATCTTTGAACAACAACGTTTTTAATTGCTCTTTCTCTTTGTTTTTCAGATTTAACCGGTTAAAAACTGTTTCGCTAAGGTCTTCATCATTTTTAGATCGTAAGTAATACATCAAGGAAATGCCGTAGGCATAATACATACAGTTACCTTCCCCGCTATTGTCCACTATTTTTCTATCCTCAGTGTGTTGGGCGGGCACAATTTCTGATTTTTGCTCCGGCTCATCTGAAACGTTTTGATCTTCAGAAATAGCAATGAAAGAGCTTTCTTGACGTATTGGCATCGGTGTTGGTATCAACTCTTCTATTCGTTCCTGGGTTTGTTCTTGTGAGTTGATGTTTTTAGCTTGCATTAATGTTTGTGGAGTATCTTTACTATCCAATTGCGCTTGTAAAGCGCGCAGCTGAGCATCTTTATCCGTCAATTGTGCCTGTAACTGTACTGTCGTTCTTTTTGTTTCTTGGGCTGTTTTTCCGAGATGCGCCTTAAGGTTTGTATTTAAACTCTTTTGCAGTTCCAGCTCAGTGTTCAACTTATTTAAATGATTCTCTTTTTCTGTAAATTGACTATTTAATTCACTATTTTTCTGAAAAAGTTCCGAATATGCACGGTTTTGTTCTTCAAGTTGGGCGTTTAAAGTAGTATTTATCTCCATTAACCATGAAAATGTCTCGCTTTCTTCTTGAGGTATCGTATTTTGCTCATTCTTTTTCTGCAGAATCTCTGAATATGCAAGATCTTTTTTCCAAAAGAGAGCTCGTAATTCTTTATTTTCTTCAACAAGCAATTTATTGTTACTTGGTTCTTGAAGAGCTATGTGTTCCGGTACTGATTCTTCTAATCCATAGTCAATAACTTGTTCGAATTCACTTTCTTCGAGTCCGTAAAGACTGGTTTGATTTTCAGATTGATTAGAAGGGTGCATAATTTCAAAGCCGTTATAGTGTTTCTTCAATTATAAATCATAATGGGCGAGTTTGAGTCTTTCTGTTGTTTTTTGGTGAGGTGCTTCATTAATGGAATAGTCAGAAAAGTTATACACTGAAAAGGCTGCGTCACTTTTAACCCTGAGCTAAAAATATTGGTGTGACAGGACCAGTGAACCCAGTACGAAATTCTAACAAAATATCGTTGCAAGTTTGGGATGTCCCCAAACTTGCATCAAAAAGTAAATATCTCTATATTTTAATTTTTTGTTCCAGCTTATCTCTTAAATGCAGTGCGCGAAGTACTGAAACATAGCTCCATGTTAATGAAGTTGCTCCTTGTTGGATTCCTGATTCCAAATTGATTTGTTCACTTATTTTCATGTCAGGAGCGTATTTCTTGATAAGCTTTAAATAATCGTCACCGGTGCTAATGTACTTAACAATGAGGGACTTATTGGTTTGAGTTATTGGCAAACTATCCGCCAGAGTGAAATAATACTCCGCAATCGTTGCTGTTAAAATAAACCATGGATTTCCTTTGCCCTCGGTATGATATCCATCATAGGTGTCTCCGGGATAGCGCCCAAAGAGTATGGCTCCTGCATGGTTGTTATTTATGGGAAACATTAAATTAAACTGCTCATGTAAGGCATTGACCGTATTTTTTACATAAGGGTGGTGAGGGGAGAAGATGCCTTTATCTTGGGGATTGAGTAATAGCCCTAAAATAGTTGATGTATCTAACTCAAATGCTTTTTGTGGTCCTGGATGAGGCAAAAGTGTGGCCTGAATTAATTGGTTTTTGTGATCAATATGTTGTCTTAATCGATTATCAATTAAATTGGCCTGAATTTCATAATACACTGCGGCTTCTTCGTCATTTAGTTGTCGGGCGAGTTTTGCACCATCAGTTAGAGCTTGTTTTTGGGCTATTGCGGTAAAAAAGTGATCGCCAAGAACCTCTTCCCAGAGATCAAAATTAGCCTGTTGCCAATGATGAGCAATGAATTCCAAATCCATTTTGATGGCACCCATGGTATTGGGATCCATACTTTTGTTATATAAATGAGTTTTGACATATTCACCTTCATTGCTATTGATTAGCTGATGTGCGAATCGTATCAAAACGGAGGCACGAAGTGCTGGGCCATCATTTTGCGGTCTGCCCCATGCACCATCGAAAGGATAACCATTTATATAAAACTTAGGTTCTCCCAAGATATCTTGTCCTGGGATAGGATCATATTGATGTTGGATGGTTTGGGTCCAGGCAACATAATTAAGAAGACGATTTTTGTATTCAGAGGAATTATTGGACTCATACCAGGTTTGCACTAATCCCATAGCAATTGCTGAATCTCTTACCCAGTCATAATAGTAATTGGGGTTGTGTTGGGAAGGGGAGGCAACAATAGCACCGTTGGCATGAAAGTTAGCAAAAAAGTGTTTTTTTAAATCATTGACATTATCATGGCTGAATACGGCACTAAAGGCTTGAGTCGCTACGAACGTCATTAAAAAAAAGATCCGTTTCAACATAATCTCCTATAAAAGTTATAAAAAACAACGCTGTCATAGTACAGGAAATGAACTGCTCAAACCAGAGGATAGGCATCGTACTCTATAATGTTCTGGGTGTATTTTTAACAAAGGTAAAAACGCCAGCAGTAACATGGCGCTCTCTTGGGAACACGCCATAAAGTTAAGAAAAGTACGTCATCCTGAGCATGGCGAAGGTTCTCCTGAATCGAGGGAGATCCTTAGTCTATAGCGCCTCAGGATGACGGCCAAATCCTTAACTTAATGGCAGAGACTCTTGGGATATGTGAGTTCAAGTGAATAAAAAGAATATTGTGAACTTATTCTTTATGGAATATCTAATTTTTTATTGAACTATTTGTTTCATCGCATTAATCCATTCAGGGGTATCATTCATACACGGTATTAAGGTAAATTGTTCCCCTCCGAGTGCCATCCATTGTTCTCGTGCCCGCATTCCGATTTCTTCCAGAGTTTCAATACAGTCAGCAACAAATGAAGGGCAGGTAATGGCCAATCGTTTAATGCCTTTATCTGCTAGTTCTCTAAGCACATCATCGGTATAAGGTTTTATCCAGGGTGTCTTGCCAAGTCGTGATTGAAATGACGTGCTGTATTGATGGGCATGTAACGTTAATGTTGTGGCTAAGAGCCTGCTGGTTTGATGGCATTGAGCCTTATAACACCCCTGATTAGTGGTGGTCACTGCCGGACAATCTTCTTGACATACAGTCTCGCATCCGCCTTTTTGAATCTGCCGTTCAGGAATTCCATGGTAACTCAAAAGAAGAAAGGTATCCTCAGGTAAATGATTTTTAATTACTTGAGCTTGTGCTTTGATGTATTCAGGGTGTTGGAAAAAATCACGGATAATTGTGACTGATGGGAGCACTTCTTTTGTTGAGATAATGCGCATAAACTCTTCAATGGATGAGCCTGTTGCTGCAGAGGAATATTGAGGATATAGTGGCAGGACGGTAAGGGATTCGCATTTATCTAATTGAGCCAGCGCATTTTGTATGGACGGGGTGCCGTAGCGCATTCCCAGCGCAACCGTAAATTCAGAACCCAGTTCACGCTGTAATTGTGCCATCATCTTTTTACTATGAACGAGTAGGGGGGAACCTTGTTCTGTCCATATAAGCTGGTAGGCATGAGCTGATTTTTGGGCTCTGAAAGGGAGGATCACCAGATACACCAGTATATAGCGTATCAATGCAGGCAAATCGATAACTCGTTTGTCAGTGAGAAATTCGCGAAGGTATGTTTTTACCGCCGCAACATCATCACGCTCAGGGGTACCAAGATTAATTAACAATAAACCTCGTTTCATCAGAACATTCAGACCTGGTATTAAATGAGGTCATCATACATCAAGATGATGGACGCAGCAGCACAAATTTTAAAATACCACTGCGCTAAAGTTTATATATCAAATTATGCCATTTCTTCTTCAACAGTTTCACTTAGCGCAATAACGTTAGAAGCATGAAGCCCTCTTTCGCCATTTTCCACTTCGTAGGTAACTATCTGGCCTGGTACGAGTGTTTTGTATCCTGTTCCGTGAATCGATGAGAAATGGACAAAAATATCCTCACCACCACCTTCCGGGATAATAAATCCCCAACCCTTGGCGTTATTAAACCATTTGACTTCGCCTCTAGCCATGACTCCTCCTTTTGCTAAAGCTTATCAATCGTCGACCAACATGTTTATGTCAGTTGAGCAATTGCATTCGTCCTTAAATGACAATTGTTAATGCCTATTATTTAATAGGTCATTTCAACATAACGCAAAATGGGATCATTACTCAATAGGTTTATTAAAATTTATCGCGGTATCGTTTAATTTTGTCAGTTTATTTTGTTAGACTAGGGTGCATACATTGTTTCAGCGGGGCTTTTTTTGTTTTGTATTGATGAACGAATTTTATCTACGAGCTTTATTCTTGGGGATTGGCCTTTATCTCGTGTGCTATTAAAAAATGAAGCTCATTTTCCCTGGTTTATATTAGTGCCCAGAGTTGAGAATATTCAGGAAATTTATCAGTTAACTAAAGAAAATCAACACCTGCTCATGGAGGAAATTAATCAATTATCTCTGGTGGTTCATCATTATTTTAATCCTGACAAATTGAATATTGGGGCTCTGGGTAATGTCGTATCTCAATTGCATGTCCATGTGATCGCCCGAAATAAACATGATGTCTTGTGGCCTCAAGGTATATGGCAGGCAGCACTTGATTCCAAGGACTATGAATCTTATGAGTTAAATCCACTGCTATCCGATTTAAAGCATGTAATTAGCACTTGTTCGTTCTGACTGATTACAATGACATTATTGTTTGGGCGTTTCTTTTCCTGCATTGTGTATTCATGCCATGTTGTTGCATAGTTAGAAAAAAAATTAAATTCTTAATAATTCCTTAATTTGTTTGTGTTATCTTAATTCCATAAGATGTTTAAGTGAGGAGTTCTTATGGGTACTAATAGTACTTCTATAATGATGCTGAAATTGAGTGATGGAAAACAATCGCCAAAACCGAATTCAACTCCTACTAATGAGAGCGTCGATACTCATGAACAAAATAAAAAAGTTCT
>NZ_CALMPD010000200.1 GCF_937871865.1 uncultured Legionella sp. | reverse complement strand
TAGAGAATTATTAATGGTAACAACATTGATGGCTGGTAAAATGTCAACAGACCTGTTTGTTATTAAGTATGTAGCTACTTTTAAGGCGGATAATGTTACAATTATTTTAAAGGATTAGCAAAAATTATTGGTACGACTCAAGGTTTAACTTTACATCATGAGCGACAGTAGATAAATTACCCATTTTTTTAAGAGTATTAATCATGCAAGAGTATAAAAAATTCATATGCGTTATCTGTGGCTTTATCTATGATGAAGCAGAAGGATGGCCGGAAGATGGTATTGAACCCGGAACACTTTGGGCCGATGTGCCTGAAAATTGGTTTTGTCCTGATTGCGGTGCAGGGAAAGAAGATTTTGATATGGTTGAAATGGACTAGTTCCTCACTGCATCGAATGTTTGGATTAGACAGGAACCAGAGGAATCCTGGCATATTTGTGCACAACCAACAGGTATATGCTATTGAACAAACTGACCTCAATTTTATCGTTCCCGCCTGCGCGAGAACGATAAAATCAAGATCCTAATGAATCAAAAAATAACTAACAAAATGTATAAAAAATCCCAGGGGCGCTCAGAACAAGCCCCCAAGGGGCCCTATATTGTACGTTGCTCTCGAAATACCTCAGAAAGGCTTTACTACAACGAAAATTACTATTCCAGTGAGCAATAAAACAGGTAGTTCATTAAAAATACGATAAAAACGTGATGTCTTTAAATTTCTATCTTCTGCAAATAGTTTCAAATAATGACCACAGATAAGATGGTAAGCCCACAACAATAAAACAAGAGCCAGTTTGGCATGCATCCACCCTGCTTTTAGATAATAATGGAGATTAAAGCTGATAAGCCACAACCCTAATGCTGTCGCAACTAATGCAGAAGGCCAAGTGATTCCATAATAAAGCCTTCGCTCCATAATTTTAAACCGTTCCTGACTGATAATGTCTTTTGATTCTGAGTGATAAACATAAAGTCTGGGCAGATAAAATAACCCCGCAAACCATGCAACCAATGTAATAATGTGAAAAGCCTTAACCCATAACATACTATTTCCTCTCTATCTTTTTACGATTTGCTCTATTACGTTTTATTAAATTCAAAGATTCCACACCTAGAGAGAATCCCATGGCAAAATATAAATATCCTCTGGGAATATGAAATGAAAAACCATCAGCGACTAAAACTGTTCCTATTAGAATAAGATAACTCAGGGCGAGCATTTTGATTGTGGGGTGCTTGGAAATGAACTCACTAACCGGTTCACTCGCAAAAATCATTATGATAATTGCAATGCTTATAGCCAAAGCCATAACCCAAAAGAGAGAGGTTAATCCTACCGCAGTCAATACGCTATCTAACGAAAAAACAATATCAAGCAACGCAATTTGAATAATGACGCCCCGAAAGGTTGCGGCAGAATTTAAATGTGTAGTTACTGGTTTAACGGAATCATCATCCGTAACATCCTGGTGGATTTCATCCGTCGCCTTCCAAATTAGAAATGCACCGCCTAAACAGAGAAATATATCTCTGGCTGAAAAGCTGAATGAACCAATAGAAACCAGAGGGTGTACTAATTGAACCATATATACTGCCGAGCCCAAAAGCAGTAGCCTCGTGGCCCAAGCGAAAGTTAGTCCCCATCTCCTGGCTTTTTTTCTCTTCTCACGCGGTAATTTTTCTGTAAGGATTGATAAAATTACAAGATTATCTATACCTAATACAATTTCAAGAATAATTAATGCAATTAAACTTAAAGAAATATCAATAAACTCCATGCCAAATCCCTGAAAATACTAGAACCTCCATTCTCTCTAAAATATTTGTAAAGGTAAATGATTCACTTTATTCATTTGCTTCGATATAATTATCAAGTTTAATCAATCAAGTGAGAATCAGCAATCATCAAATTCATCAAAAAACTGTTAAAGAAGAACAGAGCTCATAAGCCTTCTGTGGACTCCACTTATATAATTCCACGAACAAAACACTCTATCTCAAAAACAGACATTAGCAATAATGCGATAAAGGTACTTAACCGCTTGATCAGTAGTGGGTTTCAAGCATATCTTGTAGGCGGTAGCGTAAGGGACTTATTACTTCATAAAGCGCCCAAGGATTTTGACGTTGCTACTAATGCTACACCTAATGAGATAAAAAACCTTTTTAGAAATGGACGAATAATTGGTCGCCGTTTTAAACTGGTACATATTTTATTTCATAGGGAAATTATAGAAGTTGCTACGTTTAGAGGACATGACGCTGTAGATGATAGTCAGCAAACAAATGAACGGGGCATGCTTGTGCGTGACAACGTGTATGGCACCTTGGATGAAGACGCCTGGAGACGCGATTTCACAATCAATTCGTTATATTACAATATAGATGACTCATCAATAATCGACTTTACTGGCGGTGTAAAAGACGTTCAGAAAAAATTGATTCGAATGATAGGCGATCCAGTTACGCGTTATAAAGAAGATCCTGTGCGAATGCTTCGAGCGATAAGATTCAGTGCCAAATTACATTTTAAACTCGCACCCGAAACAGAAGCTCCTTTTCCTGATATCAGTCAATTAATCACTCATGTTTCAAATTCCCGATTATTTGATGAAATAACCAAGCTCTATCAGTGCGGTGAAGCAGAGACAGTTCAAAAACTGCTTATCCAGTATGGATTATTCAAACATTTATGCCCACTTACCGATGCTTTATTCAATACAGAATATCCAGTTAATGCTTTATTGGGTATTGCTCTGGAAAATACGGATATACGTATCAGAGACAATAAGCCAGTAACACCTGCCTTTTTGTTTGCGGTATTGTTGTGGTTCCCCATGATAGACCTATCCAGAAAATTACAGAGCTCAGGAATGGATCCGCTGCCTGCAATAGAAAAATCCATGTCACTCACAATTGCAGAACAAAATCGGATAATTTCTATTCCCAAACGCTATAGTCAGGTTATTAGAGAAATATGGCTATTACAATACAGATTCTCCAAACGATTGGGCGGAAGAGCGTTTAATTTGTTGCAACATCCACGATTCAGGGCTGCATTTGATTTTATGGCATTACGAGCTTTAGCAGGAGATGAGTCAATGGAGCTTGCCCAATGGTGGACAACATTTCAGGAAGTAGACGAGGCAGAGCAGACTAATATGGTAAAGCTATTAACGCCTGCCCCCACTCAAAAACCCAGACGCAGGCGAAAACCTAAAGTAGCCAAATGAATACATGCTATTTAAGCCTGGGTTCTAACCAAAAATCGCCTGAACGTCATATCCGACAGGCGATAAAGGATCTTGAATCCATACCTCACACCTCAATACTTACACGTTCCAGTTTATATTGGACAAAAGCGTGGGGGCTAACAACGCAACAAGACTTTTGTAATGCAGTGGTAGCTATATCTACGTCATTAAGGCCTACTCTTCTTTTAAAATGGTGTCATTCTATTGAAAACAAACATGGACGCGTGAGATTAAAGCGTTGGGGGCCAAGAACACTCGATATTGATATAATATTATATGGAGATAGAACAATGCATACGAATAAACTAACCATTCCACATCCCCATTATCTATCAAGAGATTTTGTGCTAAAGCCTTTATTGGAAATAAATCCAATATTACAATTTAAAAATTAACAGTATTTCTTTCTTATCTACTAAAATATAAATTAATGATTCTATTAAAAAAGAGGCGATTATGTACACTAATATATTGTTTGCTACAGATTTGCTTAATGAACACAGTCATCTTATTGAAAAGGCAGCTACTATTGCGGAACAATTTAAAGCAAAACTCTATTTATTACATGTGATAGAACTTCCTGCCAGCATTCAATTGGCTCAAGGATTAGGATTTACTGAATTAGCAAATCCCGCTAAGGATGATGCGCAAACAGTACTGTCCTTAATTGGTGAAAATCTTCATATCCCAGCAGAGCAACAATTTGTAGAAATTGGCTCAGTAAAAGAACATATCTTTTCTAAAGTAAAGGAACTGAACTGCCAACTGATTATTATTGGCAATCATTCATCCCGAGGAATTCAAACATTTTTAGGAAGTACCGCGCATGCTACGGTAAATCACGCACCATGCGATGTTTTAACATTAAGAGTTTAGTATTAATTATATTTGAAACAGAGTGGCATATTAGGAACTGGTAAAATTATAGGAGCACTCCTGAAAATTTGCGGATGCTAGCGTATCGACGTGCAGTGACGTACTCTCACTAA
>NZ_CALMPD010000199.1 GCF_937871865.1 uncultured Legionella sp. | reverse complement strand
AATCAAGCTCATGATTGAAGATCGGTGATAGTAGCAATCCTTAAAGTACCTTTTCGTTCCAATGCTTGTCACACCCCAGATAGCCTTTTTTTCCTCGATGATCAGGATATGGAGTGGATTGCAAACAAGCGTGGTGACTTCAGCAGGTTAGGTTATGCATTACAGCTGACAACAGTTCGATTTATTGGAGCTTTTATTTCCGACTTGAATCAGATTCCTCGTGTGGTAATTGAGCGAGTTGCTATTCAAATCAAGGTTAATGATCCTGAAAGTTGCATATCAATGTACATGAAAAGTGAGCAGCGTTGGCGTCATGCTGTTGAAATTCGAGCGCGTTATGGCTATATAGAATTTGCTGAAAAAGGTAGTCGTTATCGTCTTGGTCGCATATTATGTGCACTATGCTGGACTGGTACTGACAGACCTGGAGTGCTTTTTGATCATGCAGTGGGTTGGCTATCGACCAACAAAATATTGTTACCAGGTATTACAGTTCTTGAGCGTTTTGTTGCAGAAATTCGCTCCAGGATGGAGTCTCGCTTATGGCGAATGTTGATTAAAAATTTAAGCGCATCACAACAGGAAAAACTGAATGACCTCTTGGTGGTAGAGGATGACGAACATCTGTCATTGCTTGATAAACTGCGTAAAGGTCCGGTTAGCATCAGTAGCACAGCTCTTGTGCAAGCATTAAAACGGGTTGAGTCTGCCCGCAACATTAGTGTTGAATTACCACTGTACCGCATCCCCGCCTGTAAAATAGCAACACTTGCACGCTTTGCTAATACGGCAAAAATTACAGCCATCAACCGCTTGCCGTTTGAGCGTAAAATGGCGACGCTCGTTGCTTTTGCGAATCATTTTGAGTCAGACTCCCAAGATGATTCTCTGGACGTGCTCAGTATGGTATTGCGTGATTTATTCTCAAAGGCCAAGCAAGAAAATAAAAATACACGACTGCGAACTCTTAAAGATCTCGATCAAGCTACAGCCACATTGGTCGATGCATGTAAATTACTACTGAATACAGAATTATGTGATCATGAAATTCGGGACACAATTTATACAACAGTAGGTCATGAAGCGCTTGTATCTGCAGTTGAAAATGCCACTGCCTTAATCAGGCCGCCAAGTAATGTGTTTTATCATGAGCTTGAACAAAAGGAAAAAACAGTTCAGAAATTTTTACCTTCGCTCCTTCGAGTAATAAATTTTGATAGTAATCAAGCGGGAAAACCTCTTCTTGCCAGTCTTGAATGGTTAAAGGGAAAACAAACGGATGAACCGCCAATGGAGATTATTGGAACATCATGGAAACGTAATATTGTTATTAAAAATGAATGTAGCGTTATCAATTGGCCACAAGACGAACCACGACCCACTTATCGCGTCATAAAGAAACTTGTAAAAACCCAAGATGGTATCATTTTGCATAACGATAAACTTTTATATGCTGACCTTATCAATAAAAAAATTAAGGAAATCGTTGTACCAGAGAAAAAACAATCTCAAGTTGAGAAATTGAAAAAATCCATTTTAAACATGAAGGAAGTTCAAAAAAACGCAAATAATAAAGAGCTTGCATTAATAACATCAATAACTGGCCGGGATAGCAATAGAACTACAATTGACCGAACAGCATATATATTTTGTGTTCTTGATAAATTGCAATCGGCACTGAAACATAGGGATGTGTTCATAAGTCCGAGTTGGCGGTATGCTGATCCAAGAGCCAATCTTTATTCTGGCTCAGAGTGGGAGGCAATACGTCCTATGATTTGCCGCTCATTAAATTTAACAATTGACCCAATGTTAGCCATAACAAGCCTTACAGATGAACTACATCAAGTGTATCGGTTAGTTGCTGCAAATATTGATAATAACCCTGCTGTTCGATTTGAAACAGTTAAGGGTAATGAGGAGCTGATTCTAACTCAGCTTGATGCACTTGATGAGCCTCCATCATTAAAAGCATTGAGAGCTGCTGTAAAAGCCAAATTACCACGTGTCGATTTACCCGAGATGGTACTTGAGATAGCCACACGTACTGGATTTGCGGATGGATTTACCCACATCAATGAAGGAAGTGCGCGTGCTGAGGATCTATTAATCAGTTTATGTGCTGAATTGCTAGCAGACGCTTGCAATACTGGACGAGAACCGTTTGTTCGTGAGGACATACCTGCTTTAAAAAGAGATAGATTGGTATGGGTTGATCAAAATTATATTCGAAATGAAACGATAATGGCGGTCAATGCCATTTTAGTTTCTGCTCAAAATCAAATTCCATTAGCTAAGAAATGGGGCGGAGGCGATATTGCATCGGCTGATGGCATGCGCTTCGTTGTACCGGTTAGAACAGTGCACGCTGCTCCAAATCCAAAATATTTTAAATCAGGTCGTGGTGTCACTTGGTACAATCTAATCTCTAATCAACGAACTGGCTTAAATGCTGTAACAGTACCTGGCACTTTACGTGATAGCCTAATATTGTTAGGCGTTGTTCTTGAGCAACAGACGGAATTACAGCCAACGCGGATCATGACAGATGCAGGCGCATACAGTGATATTGTATTTGGACTGTTTCGTTTGTTGGGACTTCGTTTCAGTCCGCGATTGGCTGATATGGGTGGTGCTAGATTCTGGCGGATTGATCCGTTGGCTGATTATGGAAAGCTCAATGTACTTGCAAAAAGTCGTATAAATATAAATCTTGTTCCTCCTGAGTGGGATGATATTTTACGTTTATTGGCTTCATTAAAACTCGGGAGAGTTCCCGCAGAAGGCATTATGCGCACTCTTCAAGTTGCTGATAAACCAACTCGTTTAGCCAAAGCAATTGCCGAAATTGGGCGAATTGACAAAACTATCCACATGCTCAATTATCTTCATGATGAGTCATTCCGTCGTCAGACTTTGGTACAACTAAATTTGGGCGAAGGCAGACACAGTTTAGGTCGTTCTGTTTTTCATGGTAAGCGAGGAGAACTTCATCAGCGGTATCGTGCAGGGCAAGAAGATCAGTTAGGTGCCCTTGGACTGGTTTTAAATATCATTACACTTTGGAACACTATTTACATGGATGCTGCCATTAATCAATTACGACAAGAAGGCTTCCCCGTATACGATGAAGATGTAGCCAGACTGTCCGCATATGGATATGGTCATATTAATATGCTCGGACGATATTCCTTTGCCATGCCAGATGAGGTAAAACGTGGTGAGTTAAGGCCATTAAGAACAACAGAAAAGCCTTAAGTCGGTTGGCTGTTCCATTGCTCCCCAAGCCCGACTTCCGTATTTTTCTCTAATCGCATTCATTGAATACTTGCCAAAAGAGCGAGAACGTAAAGCATCCGCAGGTCTAAAATACCAGCATTCTTTTTTAGATGCACACTTAAATCCCGCTGCTTTTAACGCGT
>NZ_CALMPD010000198.1 GCF_937871865.1 uncultured Legionella sp. | reverse complement strand
GCTACCAGGGACTACTCGCCCTAGCCTTCGGCTATCCATGGCTCGCAGCGATCGATGTCACGCATTACTTATACGTCTTTCACCTGATCAACGTTGGGACATTCTACAAGGATTAGATGTGGCTCCGATGGATTTCTTTTGTCTAGATTAATTAAGAATCATCAAAAAGGTTACTATAGTGGCGATTTCTACAAATATGGTGATCACGACATATTAACAACGATGGTGTTGCTACCCGAACTATATTTTAATGAATTAAATCAACATATTGAAGCATTAGAAACAACTTCGGATGCAAATGCATTTAAACTGGCAAATGCATTGCGTGTTTTGCGAGTTGATTTGGAACAAGATGTAGCCAGACAAGAAGCAAATCAAAAATCACCGGCAGAAATACAACCCAGTCAGACGATGCAAACGCTCAGAGAAACCATTTTAATGGTAAAATCAGTACGATCTATGCCTGCTTCAGAAGCAATGGAGGCTATAAGCCGTTATGAGCAATACTGCTCTTCTAAGTCGAGTGTGCTTCCGAAGGTAATTGAAACTGTTCTTTTTGCGGCAATTGGATTCGTAGCTGGTGCAGTAATAGGTCTACTTATCGGCGCTAGCATGGGGTTAGGTGCACTATCGCTAACAGCAGTTGTAGGTGCGGCTTTATCTGGTTCCTTAATAAGTGCAGGTCTGCCATCAATAAGCGATACCAAGTCTGTTCTAAGTAAACATAGTCTATTCAGACCTCAATTAGAACTTGATGAAGAAAATGTGATTCAATCAGCTCATGAATATAAGGGACAGCAGTAGAAGCAAGAAGTGACACCCTGAACATATTCATCTATAAGGACTTTAAACATATGATTAATAAGGTCGTATAGAATCAGTATCATGCAATACAACCTGGTTAGGTGCTTTTTAAAAGCAGTCAAAATTAATTACCGTAAATGTCCCTCCAAAGGGAACGGTTGCCAATAAAGGAATATCCAATTTAGATTTCAAGGTTTGAATATTCTCCTCAAGTGCCAACATGTCTTTATCCAGGCAATTGGCAATCCATCCCGCACAACTCAATTTGTTTGATTTTAAAACCAGTGACGTCAACAATGCATGATTAATACAGCCAAGTTTCATTCCGACCACTAAAATAATCGGTATTTCCGTACATTTGAGAAAATCAAGCCAGGTCTCCTCTTCATTCAAAGGAACCATTAATCCCCCCGCTCCTTCAATAAAAAGGGTATCCGTTTGCGGCAACTCCAGACGGGTACAATATTGTGCCAGCTCATCGGCGCTCAGATGCGTACCATCTTGTTTGGCAGCAATATGAGGAGAAACAGGTAATTTAAACCTCCAGGGATTAATTTGCTGCATGGTTAGTGTGCTGGTGTGCATCAATTCTTGTGCATCAGAGCTAATCAACTCACCATCTATAAAAGTACACCCACTGGCCACGGGTTTAATTGCAGCGGAATTGGGAACAAATTCAGTCAATTTTCGGGTAACATACGTTTTACCACAATCGGTATCGGTGCCTGTTATAAAATATCTTTTCATTGGATAAACTCTAAAAACTCATCAACAAATAACTCTGTATGCGATAAAAAGGGCATATGAGCTGCTTTGCTAAACAATACATATTTGAAATCAGGATAAACAGATTGCATAAAATTCATGGTTTTTACCGGTGTTATGGGATCTAAGCGTCCAAACATAAAACAAGTAGGAATTTTAAGTTCCGCTAAGTCCCTTCTGAGATCCCAATCATCCAAAATTCTTAAACCTGAATCCAATCCCTCTTTAGAAGGCATGGAGAATGCAGGTAATTGAAGTGTTTTTTTATTCACCTGTAACTGGATAAACTCCTGCAAAGTTTTACTAATATCTCGCACCAGATTTTCGTAAAAGGCGACAAAAACCTCTCTGGGCACTCCTGGCCACTCAGTATCAGAAATGAATCTTGGTGATGAGGCAATATTGATCAGTTTTATTATTCTGTTCTGTTCTTCAATTGCCAGTCGAGTGGCAAATAAACCACCCATAGACCAGCCTGCAACAATAAATTGTTCAGGCAAGCTTGCTAATAGATTCTCCTTGAAATCATTCCATTCTTGCATAGGTGTTAAACCAAAACCTGGTAGATCAACAAGAAAAACCTGATAGGAATCAATGAAGTAAGGCACTAAGGACTGCCAAATCTGACCATCAAACCCCCAGCCATGAAAGAAAACTAAAGGTATTCCGGAGCCATAACTAGTTAAGTGTATTTTCATAAATTTGATGTAAGGTGTTGAATAAATTATTAATGTCTTCTTCTTGATGATTAAAATTTAAAATAATCCGCAAGCCCGTAGCTTTAACCGTTACGGTAGGAGAACGTACAGGAAAACAGCTGATGCCGTTTCGCTTAAGTTCCTGCGCATAAAACATCGCCAGATGAGGGCATCCTAACTGGAGTTGTTGTATTTGAGTAGAAGACTCCCCCCAACTTAAAGGCGAGCTTTTGATCAGGGTCTTAAAATAGCTAATTAATCGAGACAGTTTCAATCGCCTGTCGTCAGCCTGAAATACTACATGCAGAGTATTTAGTAACCCATAACTTAACGCGGGACTGATACCCGTCGAATAAATCATGGATCGCCCCGCTTGTAATAATCCATTTATCCATTCTTTATCTCCAGCAACAACAGCTCCTTGTGAGGCGAATGCTTTACCCAAAGGAATGACTCGTAAAGGGACCTCAGCCTGGGTTAAACCATAATGTACTGTAGCACCTTTGCCCTGAGGGCCGATAACGCCGAAAGAATGTGCTTCATCAACAAAAAGCCCTGCATTCTTGCCTGTACATAATTCTGAAATCAGCTTTAATGGTGCAATCTGCCCACTCATACTAAAAATTCCCTCGGTAAATAATACTGACGCAGATGGTACTGAATTTAATTTGAGCACCAAATCATCGACATCATTATGGTGATATCGTGTAAAACACACTTGAGATAAGGCTAAACCGTCATAAACCGAGGCATGCAATGCTTTATCGATAAGACAATGAGCTTTTATACGCCCAATCAAAGCAGTAATAGCTAAATTTGCGGCATAACCAGAAGAAAACAAAATACAGTCATCAACGGACAATAACTCAGAAAAAGCCCGTTCAACGGCTTGATGGTTAGGATGATATCCGCTGAGTAGCATTGAAGCGCCACTACCGCAGGGATATAATTTATAACCATTCTGATATGCTGTTGCAATGCGTTTGTCTGTAGTTAACGAAAGATAATCGTTACTATCAAAATGAGTCATATCGGATTCAGCAGGCAACGAAACCTGCCGAGCTCTCAATAAACCTTTTTGCTTTAATTGCTCTGTAAACTCTTTTATTCGAATATTTAGAGTCATTAAACCATCTCGGTTAGGCCCAATTTATTAAATAAAGTTTTATCTTTTACGCGCTGCGGATTGGCTTCTGTTAATAATTTATCACCAATAAATACAGAATTAGCACCAGCAAAAAAGCATAAAGCTTGCAGCTCATCACTCATTTCAGTTCGTCCAGCAGTAAGTCGAATGACACTTTGAGGCATAATCACTCTGGCAGTTGCAATGGTTCGAACTAATTCAATACCTTCTACAGGTTCTGCTTTCGCAAGTCGCGTTCCTTCGACAGGAATCAACCGATTAATAGGAACACTTTCCGGAGGAGTTTCCATATTGGCCAAAGTCAACAAAAACTCGATACGATCTTCGCGCGTCTCACCTAAGCCAAGAATTCCACCGCAACAGACATTGATCCCCGCTGCACGGACATGATTCAAAGTATCAAGACGATCACTGAATTTACGGCTGGTGACGACTTTTTCATAATAGGAGGGAGAAGTATCAATATTATGATTATAAAAATCCAGGCCAGCTTCTTTCAAGCTCTCTGCCTGCTCCTGATTGAGCATTCCCAAGGTCATACAGGTTTCTAAACCCATGGATTTAACGCCCTGTATCATTTCTTTTAATTCAGGCATTACTTTCTCAGGAGGACATCGCCATGCAGCTCCCATACAAAAACGTTTTGCACCACCCTCTTTAGCTTCTTGAGCACTTTTAAGTACTTCTGCAACAGACATCAACTTTTCTTTTTCCACATGGGTCTTTGCTAAACCACTTTGGGCACAGTAACCACAATCTTCCGGACATGCCCCCGTTTTAATACTTAGCAAGGTCGCGAACTGTAATGAATTTGAATCATGATATTGTCTGTGTAAGGTATGCGCTTTATACAGTAAATCATTAAATGGTTGTTGATAGATCTCTGATATCTCAGTTGTAGTCCAATTTTTCTTACCTTCAGCCACCACTATCCCCTTTTATTCATAATAGCGAACATGATAAAGTCACGCCAACACTTGTCAACCAAAATTTATAAAAATGGTCAACATGAATCAACTTATTGAAAAAGATTTAAAACATATTTGGCACCCTTGCTCCCAAATGAAGGATTTTGAAGCCTGCCCTCCTTTAGTGATTGAAAGAGCCGAAGGCAGCTATCTTTACACGGATAAGGGAAAACTCATCGACTCCATTTCAAGCTGGTGGTGTAAATCCTTAGGTCATGGGCACCCAGCAGTGATGAGTGCAATCAATATGCAAATGAATCGTTTTGAACATGTTATTGGTGCCAATACCACCCACCCACCGTTAGCCGAGCTGGGCGAGCATTTAGCTGAAATAACCGGAAACCAGCATGCATTTTTTGCCAGTGATGGAGCAAGTGCAGTAGAAATTGCAATGAAGCTAGCCATTCATGCAACACAAATTAAGGGACACAAAAATAAAAATCAATTTATTGCTCTTAAAAATGGATATCATGGGGAAACACTTGGAACCATGAGTGTTAGCGACCTTGGGCTTTATAAAGCACCTTATGAATCATTTGGAGTAACGTGTCATTTTATACAAAATATCCCTTATATATCGGATAAAACAGATCCCCTATGGGCTGATTGTAATGACTACTGGCATATCGTAGAGCAGCAACTGAATAAAGTGAGCGATCAAGTCTGTGCGCTTATTCTGGAACCTATCATCCAGGGAGCAGGAGGAATGCTCTGCTATAGTGCCGATTTTCTAAAAAAGCTTTCTGACTGGGCAAAAGCAAACGACATCTATCTGATAGCGGATGAAATTATGACGGGGATGGGACGTACGGGGAAATGGCTAGCATGTAATCATGCCAGCATAAACCCCGATCTTGTCTGCCTTTCCAAAGGACTCACCTCAGGTAGTCTCCCACTTAGTTGTGTCATGATTGACAGTAACATCTTTGATCTTTTTTATGCGGATTATAAATCAGGAAAATCCTTCTTACATTCGCATACTTATAGTGGAAACCCCTTGGCTGTCTGTGCTGCATTAGCTACAATTAAAACGATGTATGATGAACAGATAATAGATAAAACCCAACAACTCGGCGATGAAATGTTACGTAACATGCATCATATAGCTGAGCAATCAGGTAAGTTAAAGAACGTTCGTGGTTTAGGGGCAGTTGTTGCAGCAGACCTTATAGATATAGGTAAATACCGAATTGGTAATGAAATTTATCAACAAGCCTTAAAATATGGAGCCTTAATACGCCCTATTGGAAATACACTCTATTGGCTACCTCCGTTAAACACCGATCCGGAAATTATTGGGAATCTAGCCAAAATCACACTAAACTCAATAGAAGCTGGCTATTTAAATGCCCAGGAACATGACTAAGCTATTAAAAGCAATATTATTAATTATTATCAAACAATTCAAATTTTTCTGGATTTTGATTACTATAATCTTGCTTTCGTTCACATTGTACATCAATTGGACTTTAAGTCTTAACCGTTCTTATAATGAGTTATCTAACCTGGCCTCGACGATCAGCAATCATGTAGACGGTTTCGTTGAGGATTTATTTCAAGAAGTATATACATTGCCTATTTATGGCAAGAATCTTACAGACTGTAAATCAGGCTTATATCCCTATTTACAACATATAGTGCTTAATATTCCCAATATTGCGGCTTTATCTATTGTTGATAATAAAAAACAATTTATCTGTTCCACGCTGCCGGAAGATGAAACGATAATCTCAGCATCAACGAGAGCCCGGACTATCACAGGACCATTCAAATTATCAGTATTTGATGAATCTTTATTTCTCATTCAACAAAAAATGGGCAATTACCATATAGGTATTTTTGTAGTGAGCTCGATACTACAAAATGTGTTAAAAACCACGGATAAAGCAGCAGACTCTATTGCGCTATACAATAGCTCTGAAAAAAAGAACATTATCAGAATCGAAAAAAGTACAAGCCATAACAGATGGGTAGTAAGTAATAACCTCAATACTCAAACGCCACTGAATACCAATTTACTTTATTCCATTGATAAAACACAGAGTATAGATGGTGTAGGAATCGTGGTTTTTGAGAAAAAAAGCACCGTATTAAATAAATTATGGCAAAGTGAATTCCTGGCATCTCTTTTTATTTTATGCAGTTCGATTATCATGTATTTCCTATTTAAAAAGATCATCACTAATCGTTATTCATTACAGGGAGCATTAAAAGCAGCGATAAAAAATAATGAATTTTATCCAGAATACCAACCTCTGTATCATTGTGAAAAAGATAGATTAAGTGGTGTTGAAGTGCTGGTAAGATGGAAAGATAGTGAGGATCAACTCATTATGCCTGATCTATTTATTTCAGAAGCAGAAGCAAGTGGTTTGATTATCCCTATCACCCTGCAAATTGTAGAAATTTCTTTAAAAGAAATCGAATCGCTGTTGAAAGATGATCCTGATTTTCATCTTGCCTTCAATCTTTCAGCATGGCATTTTACTGATCCCGTTTTTTTCGATACATTTAATATTCTTATCAAACAATTTGCAGTAAACCCCAATCAAATACTGCTTGAAATTACTGAGAGAGAATTATTAGATAAAAACAACAGTATTTTTATTGGAACAATGCAAAAATTACGGTCAGAGGGATACTCTCTGGCAGTTGATGATTATGGAACAGGACACGCCAGTATCAGTTATTTACAGCACTTTCCGTTCAATTATTTGAAAATTGATAAACTGTTTATACAAGCGATAGGAACTAAAGCGATTACAGAATCGTTAAATGATGCAATCATTCAGATGGCTAAAGGATTAAACTTGATCATTATCGCAGAAGGCGTTGAAACTGAAGAGCAAGTTAACTATTTATCTGATAATGGAGTTCAATTGTTACAAGGTTGGTATTTTTCAAAAGCAGTATCAATTGAAAAGCTACTAACGCTTCTAAAGGGAGAAAAAGAATGAAACCTATTATTTTTTATTGTCTTTTTATAGTACTGCCTGTCACAGGTTTTACTGCATCAGCAAACGAAGAAGGAAGTTATTGGCAATGCATTACTCGTGACAAAACTGATAGAGAATGGACAGCAAGGAATAGTTATCAGAAAGTTGCTATAAACATAGCTTTTGACGCATGCAAAAAAGAAAGTGAATTCCCTGCAAGCTGTAAGGCAGCAAAATCTGATTGCGAAGGGTTTTACAGAGGAATGAGTACCAAACCCTTATGGCGTTGCACCGCCCTGGATCAAACAGCTGAACCATGGTTCAGTAATTTTTATTCGCAACGCGACGATGCCGCTCTTGCAGCAAGAGCTTATTGCAGAGAAAACAGCACGGTACCCGATACCTGCTACATCAATATGGTTACCTGCAGGAATTTCAACGAGGGAGTACTTCTTCAATGATATATTGCGTAGGCCTAACAGGTAATATTGCCAGCGGTAAATCAACTGTTGCTAACTTATTTTCCGAATTGGGAATTAAAATAATTAATGCAGACCAGGTTTCGAGAGAACTCACAGCACCAAACACCATAGCCTACAAAGAAATTATTAGTCATTTTGGAACAAAAATAATTCTTGAAAATGGCGAATTAAACCGACGCCAACTAAGGGAACATATTTTTACAAATCCTGATGAGCGAGTTTGGTTGGAGCGGTTATTACACCCATTAATCAGGCAGGAACTTGAGCAACAAATACAATTATGCACTACGCCCTATTGCGTGGTTGAAATTCCTTTGTTAATTGATAAAAAAAATTACCCTTATCTTAATCGTATATTATTAGTAACTTCTTCGTTAGACATCCAAATAAAACGTGTAATGATGAGAGATCACTGTACTAAAGAACAAGCCTTGGCGATTATATCAGTACAACCGAATATTCGTGAACGTTTAAAATGTGCCGATGATGTGCTCGTTAATGACTCAAATCAGGATGAATTAAAAGAGGCGGTTAGCGAGCTACATTTTAAATATTTGAATAAATCAAATCCATGACAGTCCCATTAAGATGCGGCATCTTAATAGGCAAAACAAAATTATCCATTAGCTGAACTATTATTTAAGGTTTGGAGCCGTAGTACATTTAAAAATCGTTTGTTTTCAATAGCTTTTATGCTAGTCTAACACGATTCAATAATGCGATAATTCTACCTGATTCGGTAGTGTATTGAGTAGCCTCTATCTAATTTAACAACTACTCAAAAAGTCTAGCAAAACGAAATATACCCAATTTATTAAAAAATGCCTGGGCTGTTGACATTTAGTTAGTTTGAGCCAAAATAGAGCGATTTTAGAGCGTCGGAACGCTGAAGTTCAGTTTGTTTTTGGAGCGAACGAATAGAAACCATCAACCGCCCCTAAATGCCCGGTGATGCTAAGGACGGCTTTATTATATGTATGACAACACAATTACCTTTCAACTGGCCACGCATTCTTTATCACGAATAGCCCTACGCTTGGAGTTTTTATTTAAAACAATAAATCAAGCATGCAGTGAATCTCATGAAGTCATTCATCGATTCGCATTAAAAAACATCATAGAAATAATCAATATCATCGAAAAACCTGAGCTAAAAAGTCGCTTTATTAAAGAGTTAATCAGAATTGAGCATGCTTTAAAAAAACCGGATTTTTTAAAGAATGATCAGTTATTCGATGATTTGGAAACGCAAATTCATAGACTAAACCACGTTTCGGGACGATTTAGTACTTCAATCCAGGATGACGAATTCTTAAGAACACTGAGACAAATCCATCACCCCAATACCAAAGAATGTGAATTTAACTCACCTCATTTAGTGTTATGGTTTGAATCAGAACCAGATATAAGACAAAAAACAATTACTCAATGGGTCAATTCGTTAAAGGATTTGGAGGACACTGTTTCTATTTATTTATCCTTATTACGGGAAGCAACTCATTATATTCCAATAACCGCAGTTAATGGTTTTTATCAACACAACATATCTCCAAGATCCGCAAATCATATGATTTTATTAAAAATGGATAAATCGATGGGGATTACTCCTAAATTACAATTAGGGCATCATAGTTTAACAATCAGGCTTTATGAATTAATAACTGCCCATGAAATTAGAGATAAATCAATTGATATGGAAATAGCATTCTGTCAAATCTAACAATCCGAAGTTATCAGAGAACGGCTTAAATGAAATTAATTACTTTAAATATTTGGGGAGGACATCTTAGAAATCAGCTCCTTAAGTTTATCCATAACAATCGAGATACCGATATTTTTTGTTTACAAGAGGTCTACTTCAATGCTCATCGCACTCTCAATAATAAGGAACGAGAAATAAGCCTCAATATTTTCGCTGATTTGCAAAAACTATTACCTCAGCATTATGCAATTTTTAAACCCGCAGTCGAAAATGTGTATGGTATTGCTCTTTTGATTAAAAACAATATAGACATCATTGGTGAAGGTGACATTAACATTCATCAGAAACAACACTATCCAGGAATAGGCCATAATCACGATAGAAATTTACAATGGATTGAATGTAAAATCGAAAATAAAATATATTCTGTATTGAATGTCCATGGTTTATGGAATGGGCAAGGGAAAAAAGATACACCTGAACGCATCACTCAATCACAACGCATTCGTCAATTCATGGATACCATCAATACCCCCAAGATTTTATGTGGTGATTTTAATTTAAGGCCGGATACAGAAAGCATTAAGATTTTAGAACAAGGTATGATAAATCTGGTTACTGCCTACAATATTCGCTCAACCAGAACGAGTTTTTATACCAAAGAAGAAAAATATGCCGATTACATTTTAACCTCACCGGAAATCACCATTAACCAGTTCAAAGTAATGAATGATGAAGTATCCGATCATGCCCCTCTATTTCTGGATTTTAGTTAGACGCCAGGAATTAAACCCAAAACTGACCAATTTGAAATCACTAAGTCTCAAATATGAAAATATTGATGCTTATCAAGTAATTTGAGCATATAATTTGCCCAACAAATCAAAGAGGTGAACAGATGAGACTTACTTTCGAAGAATTTCAGACAATATTTGATAAAAATCAATTTGATGAAACCATCATTATTCGATTTGCCAAAGATAAAAATGATCAAACGATTAATAAAGAAATAAAGCTATACAGAGAAAATGATAAGTTTTATCACGAAGAAATTGAGTACATTGAAACAGAAAACACTAAGAAAATTCTTTCAGCAAAAAACAAATTATCAGAACGTTCTCTACAAGAAGAACATGCATACATAGCTACCTTTTTCAAAACATTAAATAAAACATCAGAACCCAAAACAACAGCCTGGGAAGACTTTACAAATTCTGATTCAAAATTAAAATGGCTAATACGATATTTCTTTTTGGATACCACTTTAATTGGAGGAGCAATTGGAAAGATTATCGCCTACTCAGCAAATAGCGAAAACAAACACTACCAAATTACCCCATCAATAGTTCTGGGTGAAACTTTAGGCCCGTTGATTTTCCCTGCTGGTTATAATAAGCCATCGATTGATCCGGTGAATCGACCAGGCATCATAACTATTGATAATATTATATATAAACAATACAGAGCCTTGAAGAATTATAACCCAATATACCAATCATCTAATGGAACCATTCAATTTGTAGAAAAACCGGTTTCAATGATGCTTCGTAATGAGAAAATCACTATTGAAACAACTGAAGCCTCAAATAAACTTGTTACGGAAAAGAATAAGGATGATCATCTTCGAGTTCTTTATTTCAGTGGTAATGGAGAGAGTTTTCAACAAAACTACCAACAAATCGCAGAGGATTTGTTAAGCTATACTAAAGATGATGTTCCAGTAACCTCAATTCAATTTAACTATCCAGGTGTATTAAATAGTGAAGGACAAGTAAAAATAGCCCAGGATCTCATTGATTCAGGCATTACGCAGGTACAATCATTACTGGATCAAGGAGTTCCTCACTCCAAAATAGTATTGCATGGCGTTTCCTTGGGAGGCAGTATTGCCAGCCATGTGGCAGCACATTTTCATAGGTTACCTAAAATTGATAATCCCAAGGAAAGACAAACTTTAGGTGGTTTATATGCATCGCGTACTTTTGCTTCGACCACTCAAGTCGGTAGAGATTACTTCAACCGTGCCTTAGGTGATAATTATTTTTCTCGCTTTATTAGCACGCTCTGCCTGCCGTTCATTAAGTTAGGAACATGGGGTTCTAATTGGGATTTAGATACCGGACATGCTTTTTTCAGTTTGCCTCGAGAAAAGAGAAATTATTCCGTCGTCATTTCTCCCGAAGCAAACAGAAGAGCTTATCGAGAACAACATAAAGGAACTTTTTTTGAGCAAATACTGGACTTTATTTTAGGGCGACAAAAAAATCCAGTAGATGATCCTGTTTTGGGCGCGGATTGCACGATTCTTGGGAAAAGCAATTTGAATCATTTTTAATAAAATGGGGATTTTACGGTCAAGAGGCACAAAAAAATTATTCGGCTGAAAACAGCTATCGCAAAATGATGGTTGTTGATTTTAAGAAAAACGAATTTGCTCCTGATTTAGATGGGCATTCGAAAGCTGACTATTGTTACAGAAAAGGTAAGCAATTAACAAATCCTACCCGGGCAGATCAAGCTATAGGTATAGTTCACCGAGCCCCACCAATTACTCTATTCAAAGAAGGCAAAATGGTCGATGCTTTATCTATACCAGGAAATGAAGCAGGAGAAGTGGCACGCCGTTCTATATTAGCCATGTCTGTATCCTAGACATATAATTACTGACAATACACCCACCGATGGCTTGCAGACTCAATGGAGGCTTGCCTCGGTGCATCAGTATAACACAATCCATACTGAACCTTATTCGGGCAATAGTGACAAAATATAAAATACGTTGACTACCTCTTATAGACAAGACCTGATTAGTATACTTAATCAGGCCTACAACGTGTTTATTTCTATAAGGCAGCACAGCCTCTACGCGTTTAGATGTACAAAGAATCAGAACAAGTAAGGTATAGTATTGATAACTTCCAAGCAGAAACCTTATGCTTTTTATACAATTATTCGAAAAAACTCGATAATAACCAGCCTCCTTGTTGTCCACGGTTTAAACTATTTTGCGGTTATTTTTTTGCGTGTTATTCTGGATAGTTAAGGCGAAGCAATCTATGCCCCACTGGATAATGTTAAAACTGATATAGCATAAGGACATGAAGATAAAGAGGGTTCATTTAAAAAGAGCGGTTCTTACCGCAGCAATCGGATTATTATTAAGTATAGCCAACACACGATAAATTGATTATTAGCAATGGCTCTGAAAAAGCTCA
>NZ_CALMPD010000197.1 GCF_937871865.1 uncultured Legionella sp. | reverse complement strand
TGAAACTAATGTCTTTGGTTTATTGGAACTGACTAATCTGGTAGTGCCTGTGATGAGACGCCAAGGTTCAGGACGAATTATTAACATTAGCTCGATACTTGGTATTATTAGTATGCCTTTTAGAGGTGCTTATAATGCTTCAAAATATGCAGTTGAAGGCTTAAGCGATACGCTCCGCCTCGAATTACATTCTTCGGGGATTGATGTTATTACCATTGAGCCCGGTCCTATAGAAAGTCGATTCAGAGATAATGCTGTGGATAGTTCTTTGCGGCATATTGATATGAATAACAGTTACTTTAAAAAACAATATAAAGCGATGCTAACAACCTACAAACAAAATAAGACGGATTCTGTGTTTACCAAAAAACCAGAGGCCGTGATTAATAAGCTGATTCATGCAATTGAAGCAAGAAAACCTAAAGCTAAATATCCTGTAACATTCCCTGCACATTTATTTGTATTTTTAAAACGGATTCTTTGTACTCGATTACTTGATAAAATTTTTTTATTGGCGTCCAAAAAAGAATTGTCTCAGGGTAATGAACCAAGCATTTAATCGATAGCAGTTCGAATTACCGTGACTGTACCCAGGGATTTTGCTCTGGCTCAGGATCTCTGGATGCCGTGGTTAAGCCACGGCAATTCGGGAGCGGGAAAATTCCCTGTCTTGCTTCGATAACATTTTAGGCGTGGCCTAAATCGGATTGAACTTACGTCATCCCGAGTCCTGCGAGGGATCTCCAGCAAATAGCACGTATTAAATTGATGTTTCTGGTACTGCGCCCAGAAAATACAAGAAGAACAAATAAAAGAAGGCCACGGAACACGAAGCGGATTTGATTACGGTATAGAATCCTGAATGGAACGATTTGTATTACTCCCAGCTTTAAAAATTGTGTCTCGACAAGGAGAGCCCTTGCTGGGCTCGTCATGACGTGAGGAGTTATAGCCAACGGATAATAAATTGATTATAATCATTTATTTATGACGTATTCATT
>NZ_CALMPD010000196.1 GCF_937871865.1 uncultured Legionella sp. | reverse complement strand
GGCTACCAGGGACTACTCGCCCTAGCCTTCGGCTATCCATGGCTCGCAGCGATAGTCGGAATGTTAACTGTCCCTAGGATAAAGTCAGGATCGGTACTTTATTGCTATATTGGGGAAGAGATTAGGTTACTGCCGTTAAGTTAAAAATACGTCATCCTGAGCATCGCGAAGGATCTCTAGAATCCAGGGAAAGTCTTCATTATTAGCTCCTCAGAATGACGGCCCAAATTCTTAACTTAATGGCAGTGGCGATTCGGATAACTAATCCTTCATAAGTTAATACTTTCTTGTCTAAGGGATTCATGCAAACGCTTTCTGAAACTCTTGATTTTTCCGCGCTGTCGCGAGATGCGATTGCTCAATTACTTCACGACCATCATTTAAGCCTTTCTGTTGATGAGGCCTTAATCATTCAAAATAAGTTCCTTAAAAGACCTCCTACTCATGCTGAATGTGTGCTGTGGTCTATCCAAGGTTCTGAGCATTGTTCCTATAAAAGCAGTCGCGTTCATTTAAAGCAATTTAATACCGATGGCCCGAATGTAATTCTTGGAGCAAAAGAAGACGCAGGAATTGTATCTGTCGCGCAGGATAGGGAAGGGAATCGCTACGGTATTATCGTAAGCCATGAGTCACATAATCATCCCTCCCAGATTGTTCCTTATGAAGGGGCGGCGACAGGGGTTGGTGGCAATGTCAGAGATGTATGTTGTATGGGAGGAGAGGTCATTGCCGTAGCCGACAGCCTTCGTTTCGGTGATATAAACCGATCTCATACACACTGGATTCAGGATGGGGTTGTTGCTGGAATTGCTGGCTACGGGAATCCTTTAGGCATACCTAATATAGCTGGCGATGTGTACTATGATGCTGGGTATAATGAAAATTGTCTGGTTACGGTTGTAACCTTAGGCGTTGTCAGAGAAGATCACATCATTCACTCTTATGCACCAAAAGATGCCGATGATTATGTTTTTATCCTTGTCGGCAAGCCAACAGATAATAGTGGTTTTGGAGGAGCCAGTTTTGCCTCCACTACTTTGGAAGAGGACTCCAGAGAACGTAATAAAGGGGCTGTTCAGGAACCTAATGCATTCCTTCAGCGTCATATACTTAAAGCCAATTATGTGCTGTTTCAATTACTGCGTGAACAGAACTTAATTGATCGCGTAGGATTTAAAGATTTAGGTGCAGGAGGGGTTGCTTGTGCCAGTATCGAACTTGCTGAAGCAGGAGGTGCTTACGGGGCTGAAATTGATTTGGAGCAGGTTCCAACCGGCATGAGTGGTTTATTACCTTCGGTTATTTTATGTTCGGAAACTCAAGAGCGGTTTATGTGGGTGGTGCCTCCTGAATTAGTGGACATCATTTTGAATCACTATAATGAAACCTTTGCGCTTCCTATGGTTTCTGAAGGTGCTCGTGCTGCAGTAATAGGAAAAATAAGAACAGATGGCCTTTATGTTGTAAATTATCAGGGTAGGGAATTAGTCCGCGCTAAAGCGTCAGATGTTACTCAAGGAATTGTCTACAATCGTCCTTATGTCAGTAAAGAGCAATGGAATATTGAGCCTGATTTACCTGTACTCCAGGATTATAATCAGATCCTGTTAAAACTGCTTGCCCATGAAAATATTGCTTCCAGAGCTCCTGTTTTTGAAACTTATGACAAACAAGTTCAGGGTCGAACTCATACTGAGGCTGGTTGGGCAGACGCTGGGCTGATGCAACCCTTTAATGAAGATAAATATCCTGAGGAAATCCGGAAAACAGGAATTGCCTTATCTTTGGATCAAAACCCACGATACAATAAAATTGATGCCTATTGGGGAGCGGTTAATGCAGTCGTTGAATCGGTGCGAAACATTACTGCTGTTGGAGCAAACCCTGTAGCACTTACCGATTGTTTGTGTTTTGGTAATCCGGAAAAACCAGAGCAGATGGGTGAGTTTGTTGACTCAGTTCGAGGGATTATTGATGCTTGCTCTGCAATTAAGTTAAAAGACTATCCCGAAGCCAGCTTACCTGTAATCGCCGGTAATGTTTCCTTATATAATGAATCAGTCAAGGGTTCTATTCCTCCAAGTCCAATGATCAGTTGTTTGGGACGATTACTCGATATTGATTATGCAATAACTTTTGATTTCAAAAAAACTAACTCCTGTTTAATTATGATAGGTGAGCGTAAAGATGAGTGCGGAGGTAGTATTTATTACCAAGTTTTTAACAAATTGGTTGTTAATATTCCACGGCCGGATTTAAAATCTCTGAATGATGAAATTCAAGCTGTATCTGAAGCGATACAGCGCGGTTGGGTTCTTGCTGCTCATGATATCTCCGAAGGTGGGGTTGCGGTCGCTCTGGCTGAAATGAGTTTTAAAAATTCTATTGGAGCACAAGTAAACATACCGGGAGCGGTATCGCTTGAAAAACGTTTATTTAGTGAGAGTGGTGGATTTATTCTCGAAATAGAGCCTCAGCACCAAGAAACACTGGATAAATTATTTTCTGCCTATCTAATCCCTTATTTCGTTATTGGCCATACCATCGAGCAATCTGAATTACACATCAACTCAACAATTAACTTGTCCATTAAAGATGCAAAACACGCCTGGGAACATGGTTTAAGGGAGAGATTATTATAATGACGAGCATCAATTATAAAGCAGCGGGTGTTGATATTGAAGCCGGAAATGAGGCTGTTAGACGAATCAAACGTACTGTTGAGAAGACATTCTCCCCTCAGGTTTTAACCGGGATTGGCAGTTTTGGGGCAATGTAGGATTTAAAGCCTTTGATGGAGCATTATAAGCACCCCATTATGGTACAAAGTATTGATGGAGTGGGCACCAAAATGATTGTTGCTCGCATGATGCAAAAATTTGATACCATCGGAATTGATTTGGTGAGTGCAACTACCAATGACATCATCGTTTTGGGGGCTAAGCCTTTAACTCTTCTAGATTACATTGCAACAGCTCACCTCAAACCAGAACATATTGAAGAAATAATTATTGGCATGACTAAAGCCTGTCTTGAAAATGGTATTTCTTTAGTTGGCGGTGAAACCGCTGAAATGCCTGATACTTATCTCAAAGGCGAACACGATCTGGTTGGGATTATTACCGGAGTTGTTGAGAAAGATGCTGCTGTATTAGGTAAGAATATTCTTCCGGGTGATGTTGTGTTAGCTTTTCCGTCAAGCGGTTTACATACTAATGGATATTCATTAGCCAGAAAATTATTTTTTGATTTAGGCGGTTATACCGTTGATACCAAACTACCTGAGTTGGCGCAAACAGTTGGCGAAACCTTGTTAGCACCTCACATCAATTACACCAAGCCTATTCTTCATTTACTAGACCAAAAAATCTCTATTAAGGGCATGGCTCATATAAGTGGTGGCGGAGTATTGGAAAATATACCCAGGGTGTTACCTGCTCACTGTTCTGTTGAGATAGAGAAGAATAAATGCCCCATATTACCTGTTTTTAATGTGCTGCAATCATTAGGTCAACTGGATGAACAGGAGTTATATCGCACCTTTAATATGGGCATGGGTATGGTCATGATTGTTTCTCCAGAGGTTGTGGAAGAAATGAGATTAGTATTAAAAAATCATTCTGATTTTCCTTTTTATGAGATTGGTAAGGTTGTATCTGGTAAGTCTGATGTGAGATTAATCTAATGAAAATAGCAATCGTACAATTTCCAGGCTCAAATTGTGAACGAGAAACGATGCTGGCTGTTCGGCGAGCAGGAATGACTCCCATCGAATTTTTGTGGAATGAATCTCATGACAAACTGCGCGAAATGGATGGCTATATTATCGTTGGTGGATTTTCATATGAGGATCGTTCACGAGCAGGAATAATTGCAGCACTTGATCCGGTAATGAAAGAAATACAGCGTCAAAGTGAGACGGGTAAGCCCGTTTTAGGTATTTGTAATGGGGCTCAGATTCTTGTTGAAACAGGAATGGTACCTGGACTTAAAAATTATCAGCCTTGCATCGCACTTGCTGAGAACCGTCGCATTCTTGATGGAAAAATATTAGGAACTGGATTTTATAATAGTTGGGTGTGCATGCGACCATCAACCAATTCAAAATCCAATGCCTTTACACGGCACTTATCTGAAAACAGTATTCTTTCGGTGCCAATCGCTCATGCTGAAGGGCGTTTTGTTATGCCCTTGGAGTTATTACAGGAAATTAATAATGAAGGCCTGAGCGTGTTTCAATATTGTGATGAAGCGGGTTGTATTCTTGATAACTTCCCGGTTAATCCCAATGGCTCTTTACTTAATAGCGCAGCAATAATGAATAAATCCGGAAATGTGATGGCAATGATGCCTCATCCTGAGCGTACTACTGTGGGTGATCCCATATTTCTTTCAATGAGAGATTACATTCAGGAACGCAAGGAATTCGAGCATTGCGAATTAGCTTATCAACCAGAACCCATAGTCATTAAGCCCTATCAGCGCAAAGAAAACAGCTATGAGTTATTGGTAAAACTGGTTATCACTGACAATCATGCATTAACAGTACAAAACACTTTGAAACAACTCGGAATGGACGTTCGAGTAAGCCGGGCATCACACTGGAATATTGAATCTGATTTTGAATCAATAGAAAAAATAAAGCAAACGGGCGTTTTATACAATGAACGGAAAGAATATCTTGTTGAGCCTGAGGTGGTTTGTAATACCGCGTCTTTATCTTGTTTGGTGGTTCCTAAGGATGATTTATTAGGACTGCAGAAAAAACAAATGTTGTTTGACCATTTTGCCATTGATGGAATTCAGAACATACACCACGGCATGTTGTGGATGTTTGAGTGTGACGCTGGAAACATCGCCTCCCTTAAAGAACTAATACTAAATTCCCATATTATTTTTAACCCGAGTGCTCATGACTATTATGAATATTAATACTATTGATAAACAGGCAATAACCGCTGCAATACCTTATTGTCTTACTGATACGGATTTTACTTTTGGCAAAAAATATAAAGGTAAGGTCAGAGATACTTATGATTTGGGTGATAAACTAATATTGGTTACCACTGATAGACAAAGTGCCTTTAATCGTTTACTGGCTTCAGTACCCTACAAAGGTCAGGTTTTGAACTTAACGTCAGCCTGGTGGTTCAAAAACACCCAAACAATAGTGCCTAATCATTTAATTGCCGTGCCTGATCCCAACGTGGTTATTGCCAAAAAATGTAAGGTGTTCCCCATTGAGTTTGTCGTTCGAGGTTATATTTCTGGCACAACCAGTACGTCATTGTGGACTCAGTATCAGAAGGGAGCTCGTGAGTATTGTGGCTTGTCATTTCCAGATGGTTTAGTTAAAAATCAACTATTGCCTAATCCCATATTGACTCCAACAACGAAAGAAACCGAACATGATCGCCCAATCAGTCCTGCGGAGATAGTCGCGGAAGGATGGATGACGCAAGATGACTGGGACGAAGCAAGTTCGTATGCATTACAGTTATTTCAACACGGTATGAAAGTCGCTGCACGGCATGGCCTTATTTTAGTCGATACCAAATATGAGTTTGGTCGTGACGACGAAGGCAACATCGTGCTTGTTGATGAAATTCACACTCCTGACTCAAGCCGTTATTGGCTTTCTGCAAGTTATAGAGAGCGATTTGATGAGGGGAAGGAACCTGAAAATATTGATAAAGAATTTCTTCGCTTATGGTTCGTTGATCATTGTGATCCATACAATGACGATATTTTGCCAAAGGCTCCCGAGGAATTGATTGTGACCTTGGCTGAGCGATACATTCAGCTTTATGAAATGATCACTCATGAGCGTTTTAGTTATGAAAAAGATCCGGGTTCAATTAATCAGAGAATCATACAAAATATTGAACATTGGTTGAGTTGAATAATTGAAAGACTTAGGCCGTTGACATTTCATATCAAAGCCTTAGGTCCATGGCTGTCGTAGATAAAACACGGCACGTAGGAATTTTAGGTTGTCAACGGATACGAGCAGAACATTTTAAGTTGCACGTCATCCTGAGCATAGCGAAGGATCTTCTGAATTCCTTCGTCGCAAGCTCCTCTGGATGACGTACTTTCTTAGCTTCATGGCAGTATTATGGGGGCGGGGAAACACAATTTATGAATAGGTGCCTGATGCAGAAACAATAAAAGTATTGCATGTGCAAGGGCTCGTATAATCGGACTGGATGCTATTTGAAGGGAAGGCTTATGTGTGGGATCGTTGGTATTTACAGTCATGAACCGGTTGCAGCGGAGCTTTATGATAGTCTTATTCATTTACAGCATCGAGGTCAGGATGCCTGCGGTATTTTAACCAGTGATGATCGCTTTTATTCCAAGCATGGTTTGGGGTTAGTCAGAGAGTCTGTGTCGCCATATGATCTTATCCGCTTAAAAGGGACTGTCGGAATAGCTCATGTACGATATCCTACTGCCGGAGGCTACAGCGAAGTTGATGTTCAACCTCTGTGGATTGGGAGTCCGCGAGGTATTGCCTTGGCGCATAACGGAAATTTGGTGAATTATCATGATTTGGTGGACGATATTTGTGGTAACAGCATCGTCATTTGAACTCAAGCCTTGATTCAGAGGCATTATTACTTCTTTTAGCTGATAATCTAGCCGTTGGTTCCTATTCAGATCATGATGACAATCAGTTTTTTGATGTATTATGTAATGCTGTACATACTATAGCCAACACACGATAAATTGATTATTAGCAATGGCTCTGAAAAAGCTCA
>NZ_CALMPD010000195.1 GCF_937871865.1 uncultured Legionella sp. | reverse complement strand
GTCAGAATTGGTGGCGCAAGCCGTAATCACTTGATGGAATGCAGTGTCTATGGATAATCTGAATTGCTTTTTCAGAGATTTTTTCAGGCTACGAGATAGTTTAAATTCATTCGGATGCAGTATGAGTCTTGGGTTTGGTGACCACCATAATATAGGACATCCAGGCTCGAACCACGGAAAAATTCCCAAGGAATATGCTTGAATAATGCGTGAAGGGTTTAAATCCCCCCCTATAGCCAGCAAACCTTGCTTATCACTGCTTTCGGGGTGGGGGAAATAGTAATTATTATCTGCCAATTCAATCCTCATTCCTTAAGGTTATTTATATCTACAGCCAGGTGGCTGTAGATATAAAGCATCTATGTTCTATAGTGAGTCCAGATATTTTTCTGCATCAAGAGCTGCCATGCATCCAAAACCGGCAGAAGTAATTGCTTGACGATATACATGATCGGCAACATCACCACAGGCAAATACTCCGGGAATTGATGTACTGGTAGCCATTCCATCCAATCCAGACTTAATGGTGAGGTATCCGTCTTTCATTTTTAACTGATCGACAAATAGCCCAGTATTGGGAGTGTGGCCAATAGCAATAAAAACACCATCAACGGTTAATGTTTCTTTTTCGCCAGTAATTAAATTACGTAAGGCGGCACCAGTTACTTTTCTTTCATCACCTAATACTTCATCCAGTGTGCAATTCCATACTAATTTGATGTTGCCTGTCCGTGCTTTTTCAAACAGTTTGTCTTGCAGGATTTTTTCAGCTCGTAAACTGTCTCGTCGGTGGACTAACGTTACTGATGAGGCAATATTAGATAAATAGAGTGCTTCTTCTACAGCCGTATTTCCTCCACCAATCACGCAGACGGCTTTATTACGATAGAAAAAACCATCGCAGGTGGCACAGGCTGATACACCTTTCCCCTGATATGCTGATTCTGATTCTAATCCCAGGTAGCGGGCAGAAGCCCCAGTGGCGATAATTAATGCGTCACAGGTATAGGTTGTCATATCACCTTGAAGGGTAAATGGAGCTTGCGCTAAATCAGCTTTGACAATATGATCAAAGATGATTTGAGTATCAAAGCGCTCAGCATGCTTTTGCATACGTTCCATCAGTGCGGGACCTTGCAGCCCCTCTACATCGCCAGGCCAGTTGTCTACCTCGGTGGTAGTGGTAAGTTGACCACCAGGCTCCATTCCAGTAATTAATACTGGGTTTAAATTGGCTCTTGCGGCATAGACTGCGGCGGTGTACCCTGCTGGACCAGAACCAAGTATGATTAAGCGGTGGTGATTGCTTGTGCTCATCGTCTCTGCCTTCCTTATATTTTGTGTTAAGATGGCAAATATTATGACAAAAACGAAAATAATAAAATACCTATGGCCAAACAAGACTCGGGAAAATCGGCAGGAACCCCTAAAAAATCCATGCCAGACTTTATTGTAAAACGCCTTAGCGAAGGCAGTTTTATACTTATTTTATCAGGCGCACTGTTCGTGCTTCTGTCGCTTTTTACCTATGAAATAACTGATCCCGGTTGGTCACATGCATCTCGTTCAGGGGTAAATATTGCCAATTCAGGAGGGCAAGTTGGAGCTTATCTTGCTGATACCCTGTATTTCGCATTTGGTTATTTTGCGTTTCTTTTACCCTTTGCTTTTGTCTATGTTGCTTGGGCAGTGATTAAAGATTTTCATTCATTAAAATTTATTGACAGAAGTGTATTATTTCTTCGCTCAGCGGGTTTTATTTTTATGGTCTTAGGCGGTTGTGGCCTACTAAGTCTCCAACCGCAAATCAAAGCGGTGGATTCTGTCCACAGTGCTGGTGGAATTATTGGTCAAGCGGTCAGCAATGCCTGGTATCACATGCTTAATTATCAGGGGGCTACTCTGGTTTTATCTGCTATGTTTTTGGTAGGTACGACCTGGTTAACAGGACTGTCCTGGCTAAGGGCTATAGAATTAATTGGTATTTATACTTTATTTGCCCTCAATACAGCCTATCTTACTTTAAGAAAAATAATTAATCTAAGCAATGACGGTATCGCACGTTACAACGCTCGTGAAGCTGTTGAAAAAACAACAGTTGAAGTTGCAAATAAAGAGAAACCTGTACCGAACTTATTCCGGCCGAAGAAAGAAAAAGAGGTTGAGCGTGAACCCGAACGAGAAAAATCAGTTCCTGTCTTAATAGCGCCAGCTGAAATTACGCCTGAAGTGGCAAAGCCTGCTAAGGAAGTCAAAGAAATTCGTCCGCCAAAACTGATAACCTCAGGAACCTTACCTGGTTTGAATCTTCTGGATAAAGGACAGCCTGGCAAGCCAATGGGGGGCTATACTCATCAGGAATTGGAAAATGTCTCGCGAGACGTAGAACAGCATTTGCTGGACTTTGGTATTCAGGCTGATGTGGTTGCAGTTCATCCGGGCCCAGTCGTCACTCGATTTGAATTACAGCTTGCTGCGGGTGTGAAAGTCAGTAAATTATCTGCCCTGTCAAAAGATTTGGCACGTTCTTTATCCGTAATTTCTGTCCGGGTTGTTGAGGTTATACCAGGTAAAACAGTCGTTGGACTTGAATTACCTAACCACTCTCGAGAAATTGTACGTCTGTCTGATGTTTTGTCAGCAGATGTATATCAACACGCTCATTCTCCGTTAACCTTGGCTTTGGGGGTAGATATTGCAGGTCATCCTATGGTGGTTGATCTGGCTAAAATGCCGCATTTACTTGTTGCGGGTACCACTGGCTCCGGAAAGTCGGTGGGCATTAACGCGATGATATTAAGTATCTTATTTAAAGCAACTCCTGAGCAGGTTCGCCTGATCATGGTTGATCCCAAGATGCTGGAATTATCGGTGTATGACGGCATTCCGCATTTGTTAACTCCAGTTGTTACCGACATGAAAGAAGCTGCCAGTGCATTACGCTGGTGCGTTGATGAAATGGAGCGCCGTTATAAAATGATGGCTGCTTTGGGAGTAAGAAATTTAGCGGGATACAATACTAAAATAGCTGAAGGGATCGCGAGCGGTGAACCATTAGTTAATCCTCTGTGGAAACCTGTGGACTCTATGGATGTCACTGCCCCCGAGCTAGAGGCTTTGCCTTATGTTGTAGTGGTTATAGACGAACTTGCGGACATGATGATGGTTGTTGGCAAGAAGGTGGAACAGTTGATTGCACGTATTGCGCAAAAAGCACGAGCGGCAGGGATTCATATGATTCTTGCAACTCAGAGGCCTTCTGTTGATGTATTGACAGGACTCATTAAATCAAACATTCCTACGCGTATGTCGTTCCAGGTATCTTCTAAAATTGATTCTCGTACTATACTTGACCAACAAGGTGCGGAGCAATTGCTGGGGCATGGTGATATGTTGTATCTGGCTCCAGGAAGCGGTGCTCCATTACGAGTTCATGGTGCATTTGTAGATGATAAGGAGGTTCACCGGATTGCTGATGATTGGCGAGCCAGAGGTGAACCAAATTATATTGAAGACATTTTAAAAATGACCAGTGACAGTGAGGGTGGAAGTGATGAAGAGGGGCAATCGACTGAAGATGACGATCCTCTTTATGATCAAGCAGTGGAATTTGTTATCCAAACACGGAAAGCGAGTATTTCTGCCGTCCAAAGACGATTAAAAATTGGTTATAACCGTGCAGCAAGAATGGTTGAAGAAATGGAACGAACCGGAATCGTTGGGCCTCTGGATGGAGGATATAGAGATGTTCTGGTTTCATCAGTAACTGAGGAATAAGAATGAAAAAATTAGCG
>NZ_CALMPD010000194.1 GCF_937871865.1 uncultured Legionella sp. | reverse complement strand
GATGAGCTTTTTCAGAGCCATTGCTAATAATCAATTTATCGTGTGTTGGCTATAGATAAACCGCTTATTCCGTATACAACGCCATAACAAAAACCTGAAAATCATGGCATTGATTCGCAGCATCAACAAAGCAAGGTCAAAAAAGTGATGAGGGGTTAAGGGACTAAAGCCCGAGAACAACGAACACCTAGCCGAGCGTTCTTACCGGCTCCTGTGATAAGGCTGCCACTAGAGCGGAAGTACTCGAATAACGCAATATGCCCTGGGTTCAAGTAAAATTCGGTAGAACTCCAGTAGTAGCCAGCATTCACCAACCCAAGAGTAGTGCTTGGAATCAATGTATTTTCAAACAATTGCTTCTGGATGTTGGTACTTCCAGGAGTACAGATACCGCCCAACGGCCCCAACTCACAGATGGCTGGTAAATACCAGCTTGTGTAGCAGACATTAGGAGCGGTGCATAATGAAGCTCCGGCATCATCTACAGACAAAGTTCTACATAATCCGGCTGCGTAATCATTTAATGATGCAGGTGGTGTCAATACACTGATAATGGCTGCGCTGTTAGCACTGCCATCATTTGCGTCTTGCGGATTGGTTGAGTATAAAGCAGCACCAATATCCGTTCCAAAACCACCCCAATTAGGAGTATTTATAGAGGAAGATGTTTGGCCTGGATAAGTATCCGTGATTGCTGCTGTCTTACCACCAATACTGCCTGTATTTTCGGTCGTGTCATCTACAGAATAAATAAATCCACCTTGATAAATACAACCATAACCCAGGACATAGGTATCTACTGACATAGACAATCCACCATCTGCAGTCGCACTCACCTCCCCTTTGGGTTGCACTCCTGTAGTGCACAGAGCATTACTTGCATTAGCGCTTGCAGTGGCATTGTCCACCATTAGCAGCAATAGTACCGCAACTAGAAGGCGACACCAAAGCATCAGAAGATAGCCCAGAAGAGCTAACCACTACATTCGTGGCATCAACTGAACCAGTGTTGGTTATCGTAATTTGGCGTGGTGCTGCGGTTAATGCATTATTCTTTTGTGCGCAATCAGGAGACACTGATGCAGTAGGACAATTCACAGAAAGCCCTAACGTGGACACGCTTGGTGTCAGCGTCGCCACATCAAAGTTCACTTTCACGGTATGATTGGTGCTAATATTGCTCAGCTGGTAGGTGGCGCCGCCAGTTTGAGCCAAAGCATCATCAACCAGCCACTGACTCACTCCATAACCTGAATCAACTGTATTAATTAGCACTAATCCAGTAACCACAGTAATCAGTAAAGAGCTTAAATGACGTCCTTTCATTCTTTAATATCCTTATGTAAGATAACTGAAGTTAAATAAAACACTATTGGTGTAAAGATGCTCGAAGGCTAATCTACCTTTGAGTGTTTGTTCTGCTGCGGGACCTAATTGACTTTTGCTCCGGTAGGCAAATTCATAACTCAGTTCCATTGGCGAATGTGAGTTAGGGGGCACTGAACTCCTGCACTCAGTGTGCAGGTGAATGAAATAAGGGGAAATCTATTGTTGATCATTGATTACTGGCAATGGGCGTTAAGAGGAAGTATTGTTTGATATCTAATAAATAGTTCATTCCCTACACCAGTATCCTTATGTTATTTAATATTGAAAAACATTCCAAATGATAATACTTTTTTATTGATTGAGAATCAAAAAAATTAATTCAACTGTTATCATCAAACGCCCCAAACATTTCGCGACGCCGACTAAATAATTATATTCAATATAACGCCCAATATAATATGCACACTATTCAGTGCAGAATGTTCCATCCTAAAATAAATCTCTTCCAGCAGTACGTGAAGTCATCGCATAGGTTTTTTTACTAAATAACGCGCAGAAATTGGAAAAAAAACTTCTGGCTATTAACATTGATTTAGATAAATGCACTGATGTTTCTGTATAAATAGCATTAATCTCTTCTGGCTGAAGATGACGAAGCAGATGTTCTAAATAATTAGGGTGCTGAAGCCAGCGTTGAATTAAATTGGTATCAACCTCCAAGTGAAATTGGAGTCCAATACTATTATGATAAGAAAATGCCTGAACACATTGATTGTTTTCTAAAAGTATATCCACGCCTGGAGCTGTCTTACTTGCAAATTGATGCCATTGAAATACATGAGTAGAGATCTCAAATGATTCAAAAAACTTGTGCTCGGCACGTTTGTCAATTTTAACCCATCCAAACTCCGGCTTTTCTAAAGCATAACAACTACCACCCAATGCCATGTTCAATAATTGCGATCCAAGACAAATACCTAATATTGGCATTTCTTTAGCAATTGCAGCCTGCAATAACTCAATTTCATGTTGAAGATGTGGATACAAATCAATCTCATTAGGATGCATGGCTCCGCCAAGAATAACAATGCCATGATAACGATTAATATCGACTCTTTGGTATGGAGCTCTGGCAAAATTAACATAACGTACACGAAGCTTCATCCTTTTCAGGGTATGAATAATTATTCCCAATGGTTCATATGGAGAATGTTGTAATACCAGAATTCGAACCATATAAATCTTAATTATTTCCAGAATGGATTTACAAAGTATAGAGTAATTTTTAATTAAAATGCAGCAGGTTGTTGAGCATCAAAGGTGTTTTTCCTAGTTTTATCTATAATTTATTTAAGGGCTATTAATATTCCATGTGCAAAACAGCTTTTTTCACCTGGTACACCGTATCGCATCAAATGATGTGATACGCAAGCCCGAGGAACATGAAACAATTATTGGGATAAAAATGAATTTTTACACATATTTAGGTCTATTATTCTTAATCTTCATATTTTTTTTAAATATTTTAACTTTATATTGTGGATATAAATACTCGAAAAAATTGAAATTAAACCAGACAGTCCAAAAAAAAAGTGGTATGCAAATTATTGAAGGTTCAATGTTTGCATTACTAGGACTTTTGTTAGCATTTACTTTTTCCTCTGCGATTAATAAATTTGATCAGAGAAGAGCATTAATTATTGACCAGGCAAACTCTATAGGAACTCTTTATTTACGCCTTGACTTATTACCAATAGAAAAAAAAGAAGCAATCAGAAAGATATTAAAGACCTATTTAGATTTCCACATTAAAGCGTACCAGGCAATCCCAGATATTCCCAAAGCTCAATATTACTTAAAAAAATCACATGAATATCAAACCCAAGTATGGAATAAAACTCTAAGTTCTTGTAAACAGATGGACAAGAGTTACTCGTGCCTGCTTTTAATACCCGCTCTAAACCAAGTATTGGATATAGAGAACACTCGCGTACAAAGTATGCAAATGCATCCTCCTATATATATTTTTGTTTTATTGATATTTGTTGACCTGGTAGCTACTTTTTTCATTGGCAGTCACATTCATATCCTAAAGGAAGTAAGCATCCTGCATATCGCGTTTTATTCTTTAGTCATCAGCCTGATAATTTTTACAATTATAGATATGGAATATCCTCGTTTAGGCTTTATACGCGTTGATTCTTTTGATCAGGTATTAATCAATTTAAAGAATTCATTAAACTAATTAGTGAGTTTAATATAGATGTCATATGAAATATGAAAATTACAACAAGTGAAGCAACTGTTGTAAATTTTGTAACTGTGATTATCGGAAACGAAAAAAAAGCTCCGTAAGTATAAACTGACGGAGCTTTTAAATATTGAAGAACTAACTTACTTTGCAGCAGCTGCAGCAGCTTTCTTTTCTTTCTCTTTAGCTATCACTGTCTCAGCAACATTGGCTGGGCAAGCAGAATAATGAGAGAATTCCATTGAAAATTGACCGCGTCCAGAAGTAAGTGTACGCAAGGTACTGATGTAACCAAACATTTCTGAAAGTGGAACATCCGCCTTAATACGCACACCACTAGCACTTGGCTCTTGACCTGAGATCATACCACGACGACGGTTCAAGTCACCAATAACGTTACCTACGTCATCTTCCGTACTGTACACATCAACTTTCATAATTGGTTCAAGAAGTTGTGGACCAGCTTTTGGTATCGATTGACGGAAAGCACCTTTTGCAGCGATTTCAAACGCAATTGCAGAAGAGTCAACAGCATGGTAAGCACCGTCAGTCAGATTAATTGCTACGTCCAATACAGGGAAACCAGCTAAAGTACCTACATTCATCATTGAACGGAAGCCTTTTTCAATTGCAGGGAAGAATTCTTTAGGAACGTTACCACCTACAACAGAAGTCACGAAAGTGAACCCAGAGTTTGGTTCTCCTGGAGAGATAGTATAGTCAATTTTACCGTACTGACCAGAACCACCTGATTGTTTCTTATGAGTATAAC
>NZ_CALMPD010000193.1 GCF_937871865.1 uncultured Legionella sp. | reverse complement strand
CTTATTCAAAGTTTAATCATTGTATGCTAGTGTATCACGAAGGTATTGGTCTAGCTTGGCAAGCCCGCTTTATTGATAACAAAATTTTTATTGGTGTTGCTGACGCAAAAACATTTTATGGCGATCAACAAGCCAACAAAGATCAAGCTTTTGCGAGAGCATGAAAGACCACTTAAATAGTAATTTATTTGTTCTTATTTGCATGATTTTTAAGGTTTTTTAGGGCCTTTGATCCCGTATTCCGCAGCGAAATCATGAATAAAACTCCCCATATGATGTCCCAAGGCAACTGAGGACTACCCTCTGCCTATCCATCATATTAGTAACGACTTGATGTGTATTGTCTATAGTCAGAACAGAGATCCCTTGAAAGCAAAAGAACACCCATTTAGCGGTTGGTTTCTGGGTTGGCTTTTTCTTCATATCAGGAAAGGATGTTAGCGGCAATGTAAAAATGATCCACTGCGGCAACTGAAAAATGATCCACTGTTAACTAAATTTGGAAGAAGGCTATTAGCTGGAACCAATATGTTAGGAGCAGACACAGTGGTAGAAATAAAAATATTATATGTCCAGGGGATAAGTATCCGAGAGATATCGAAACGCTTGGGGATTTCTCGTAATACGGTACGCACGTATATAGGCCAAAAAGACAAACCGAGTTATAAGAAACGAGTGGAGCGAGTATCGAAGCTTGAACCGTATAAGTCCTATATTAAAGAACGATTGGCGAATGCGTCGCCTGAGTGGATACCAGCGCCTGTATTGGAACGTGAAATTAGAGAACAAGGTTATCAGGGATGTATTCGTTTATTACGCTATTTTATGGCTGAGTTACGGCCGTTGAAAAAAGAGGCTCCTTTGCTCCGCTATGAAACGGAAGCAGGTAAACAGATGCAGGTAGATTGGGCGGTGTTTAGACGTGGCAAATCGTCTTTATCTGCATTTGTTGCGATACTGGGATACAGCCGATACTGCTATGTTGAATTTGTAGAAAACGAACAGTTTGAGACGTTAAAACGATGTCATCAACATGCTTTTGAGTATTTCCAGGGAGTCCCGAAGGAAGTGTTGTACGATAATATGAAAACAGTTATTATTCAACGTAATGCCTATGGTTCAGGGCTTCATCGCTTTCATTCAAGCTTATGGGAGTTTGCTAAAGAGGCAGGATTTTTACCTCGTGTATGCCAACCCTATCGTGCTCAAACGAAGGGTAAAGTCGAACGATTTATTCGTTATTTGCGTTATAGTTTTTATGTACCCTTAGTAGCACAATTGAAACAAGCAGGCCTTGTTTTAGATGTAGACACAGCAAATCTTGAAGTAAAAAAATGGTTACGAGATGTCGCTAATATTCGGCTGCATCAAACCATTCAGGAACAACCCGTGCGACGTTGGAAAGAGGAGTTACAGCAACTACAACCTTATCAGACGCCTCATTCATCGGTGGTCATTACACCCACTCATTCCATGTCTGTGGGCCATTATGAGCGCATTAATTTACAGCACGCTTTATCCATCTATGAATCATTATTAGAAGGAGTGCCTCAATGAATTTACAAACCCAACGTATTGAGACATTGTGTGAGTCACTACATTTGAATGGTGTTGCTGCAAACTATTGGGCCCTCTCTCAGCAAGCAGTGGCTCAGGAAAGTAGTTATAGTGATTATTTGGAAGAATGCTTGAAAGAAGAACAACAGGTACGTCAGCAACGCTCTCGAAATATACTACTTAAAATGGCTGGCTTTCCTACAGTCAAGCAGCTTAATGAGTATGATTTTAAGTTTGCTGTTGGGGCGCCCAAAAAGCAAATCGAGGCTTTGGCATCGCTGAGTTTTATTCAACGAAAAGAAAATATCGTGCTGCTTGGCCCAAGTGGCGTCGGAAAAACTCATATTGCTATTGCTTTAGGATTTCTTGCTACTTTGGATGGAATGAAAACCCGTTTTATCTCTGCTGCAGATTTATTATTGCAACTTGATACAGCACAAAGGCAGGGAAAATTAAAACAAACCATGCAACGATGTGTGAATGCACCAAGTTTACTCATTATTGATGAAATAGGTTACCTGCCTATGTCCAGGGAACAGGCAAATCTGTTGTTCCAGGTCATTGCAAATCGCTATGAGAAAGGCTCTATTATCCTTACCTCAAACTTATCATTTGGGCAATGGGATGACACTTTCGCAGGAAATACGGCCCTTACTTCAGCAATGCTTGATCGTATCCTTCATCATGCTCACGTCATTCAGATTAAAGGAGATAGCTATCGGCTAAAAGACAAAACTAAAGCAGGTATTATTAAAAATAAGAACGTAGAGGTGGATCAATTTTAGTTTGCAGTTTCATTCTAAAGTGGATCAATTTTCAATTGCCGTTGACATGGATAGCGCAAGTTAGAGCCGAAGGCAAAGGAATGTGTCCTAAAGGCCAAGCTATTACGCCTGAGCAACAGCGCATAAAGGTGTTAGAAAAGCGGATTAAACGTGTTGATCTTGAGAATAGCATTTTAAAAAA
>NZ_CALMPD010000192.1 GCF_937871865.1 uncultured Legionella sp. | reverse complement strand
GAAGACGATTTAATTCAGAATTAACACTTTTGGTGGTTATTCCACAGGACCCCTATAAGGAATTCATTTAGTCTTATAAGGGAGTAAATATGGATATCGTCAGTTTAATTATTCAGGCAATCAGCGGGCTTGTCGGCGGTAACGTTGCTGGTTCTGCTTTGAAAGATAAAAGTTTGGGTGCTATTGGTAACTCTGTTATCGGTTTACTTGGTGGTGGTCTAGGTGGTTATGTGATGAAACTTATTGAAGGCGCCAGCGCAACCGGTATGCAAGATCTTGACATCCAGTCAATAATTGCCAGCATAGTAAGTGGTGGCGTTGGCGGTGGTGCTCTAACCGCAATTATTGGTTTTATCAAAAAAGCAATGAGCAAATAAGTTCACCTTGGCCTAACTAAAACACTACTTCTCTTGTAGAGATATTCTGTTGAAGGTCTCTACAAGATTCCTGTTGTATTTAGTTACTTTTTTGGTGCAAGCTAGCGCCAGGGCTGCTGAATAATCTAATAATTCATTCATACAGATCCATAATTTTTTCTGGGGGTCTGCCTATTGCTGCTTTGTTTTTAAATGTGACAATAGGGCGCTGCATTAATATTGGGTGCTCTACCATCGCTTGTAACAACTCTTCCTCATTGTTTAATGATAAGGACAGTTCATTAAAAATGGGCTCGTTGTTTCTGACAAATTCGTTTAAGGTAAAGTGAGCTCGCAGCTTATTTATTTGTTCTCTATTTAGTGGCGTTTTAAGGTACTCGATAATCTCTGGTTGAATACCTTTATTTTGTAGCAGCTCCAATACTTGTCTCGATTTTGAACATTGAGAGTTGTGATAAATAGTCGTTTTTTGCATGGTAATTTGGTTCATTGTTGATAACAAATGTGTTTGAAACTATAGCATATTTTCAGCGTTTTATCTTCACTCGCAGTATAGCTGAAATATTATCGTCCAATTTATTTTTTCCTTGTTAATCAATCCTTAAGCTTTAGTGTTTTACACTGATAAAAAGCCAAGAGGAGAGTACCATGTCTAACAAAAAACTTCTTAATGAACGTTTGAACCATGAACTGGATGAGATTGGTGTTCCTGCTTTAATGACAGAGCGTGTTCAAGCATGTTCAAAACTGTTTAATTTACCTAAGTTTAAAATTGAAGCCTTGCTCAATGGTATTGTTTTTGATTCCAGTTCTTTGCAAAAAATAGCCGATGAGCTGGAGGTGAGTATGAATTGGTTGATGGGGGATGCTAAAAGAAAAACCAAACATTAATTCTCTATAAAATTACGTCGAGCCTGAAGAGGGCTCGCGTAACTTATATTATTATCGTGTTATTCCATATTTAGTGATTGTTTTAACCGTCTGGTTTCCAGTAGACTGGTATAAAACAGGACTTGCAAGGATGTTTTAAATGATACGATATATTGCCACCACTTCATTACTGGTATTTGGTCTTATCGAAAGTGCTCAGGCCTTACCTTGGTTTCAGACTGGATCTGATTTAACTAAACCGTCAGCCTCTCAAACTCAGGTTATTCACGAGAATCGCACAAATTTTTCAGGCACCTGGGTAGGGCAATGTAACAATAGTCCGGCAGTGGAGCTGGTTATCAAGCATAACAACAATAATCTTAACATTTCTTATGGATTCATGAGTGAAAAATATATCATTGGTGAGGTTAAATCCGATGCACGAACCGATTTGAACGCATTAGAGCATAGTAATGTGATGGTTCGCTGGAGTAATGATAATCGTGCTTTAATTTTTATTAATAGCGCGATGTTTATTAATGCCTCTGAACATTCCAACGTTTTTTTTAGCAAAGTGTCTATGGTTTTAGTCGAAGAGAATTTGATTGTCACTGGATCTTATTATCAGACTGATGGTACGCTGGGTGATTTTAATAAAGAAACAATGTCATGCAGTTATCATAAAATATGAGTTTATTGGTGAATTAATCACTACTAAATATTGGGTGTAAGATATTGGGAATTCTTAATAATGAGACGTGCTATTTTATCTTTCTTGCACTCACTCTGCTGTTGTCTCTGTTTTTATTAATTGTTATCCTTAATAATTAATTGTTAGATGTTTAATTAACTAAGCTTTGTACGGGATAATGTTTCTTTTTGCTCAAAATTTTTGTCATCTGCACTTACGTGGGAATGACAAAATGTTTTTCCAGTACAACGTTAATTGAGTTATCGCATCAGTTTTTCTTTGATACATCTTCGTGGTTATGATCAGGAACAAAAATTGATATTATCTGATGAATTGTAGATATTCATTCAGATCTTCCTATATTTAACATGCAAATGATACGGTGGAGTTAGAATGCAAGTTACAGAAACATTAAATGAAATGAGCGATGATGAGTTACACAGTAAAGCCAATCAATGCATTAGTGAATCGAATCAGCTGTTATTTAAGCAGTTGCCTGCGTTAATTTCACAAATTATTGAACAGGATGTATGGCGGAAAAGAAATACTTCTTATAAAAATTTCGGTGAATACGCACTTAATCAATCACCTGATGGTCTGGGTATTGCCAACAATGAATTGCTTTGGTTATTACGATCTGCCATGAGCATCAATACCCACCATGCTTCTCATTGGGGAGATGTGCTTGGTGAAGTAGATACCAGCGCAAGAATGTATGCGAAGGAAAAGAAGATTCCAATAAAAGATTTGCATAAAGATTTATCAGAACAAGAGCCGGTTAATCCGGAATACGCTCAAGAAGAAGCGATCACTTATTTACCATCTCGTTCACGGTCAGTGGATGGAGTGCTTATGAAGTTAAAAATGAAAGATCCGCTGGCCTACCAAAATGTTATTCAAGGAAAGGTCACACTAAAAGAAGCGTTACCGCAAAATCCCAGAAAAAAATTACAGCCTATCGAGTCGGTTAAAAATAAATTTTCAAGTCTGTCAAAATCAGATCGTGAAGCATTTTTGGCATGGATTGAAGAGGAAAGAGAACATCTAATGTAAGTCGGTTTATATTATGCCAAATATAGCGCTTTATAACCTCAATGCTGTGCGTTGGGGTTTAGTTCATTATGAATAATAACAAAAATCAAACGAGATGATTCTTGTTATTATTAAACAATTTTTAGCCTGGAATTTGTTTCTATGGCGCTTTTTTATGACATTCAACCCAATCGCTAAACGCATTCAGAAAGTTTTGAAGAAATTTCTTTGTTTCTTCATTAGTAATATTATTTTCTTCATCAATTAAGTCATTTTTAAATACAAAGTACACCTCAGGTTGTCCTAAAAGAATAGTATCAACTGTAATTAATATTGAACGTAAATGTGATTGAGCAGCGGCAGTACCAATCACTCCAGGGCTTGTGCCAATTACTGCTGCAGGTTTTTTGGTCCAGGAGTTGTTCCCGTAAGGTCGGGTTCCCCAATCAATAATATTTTTTAGCATGCCAGGTATTGAGCGATTGTATTCTGGAGTCGCGAATAAAATACCGTCAGCCTCGGAAATTTCTTTTTTGAATGTTACAACAGGTGCTGGCAAATTGCTTTCCAGATCCTGGTTATATAAAGGAATGTCGTGCAGATCTAGAATATTAAACTTCAACTTTGGATGGTTTAATTTATTTAAAGCCAGAATTAGCTTTTTATTGAAGGAGTCCTTTCGTAAACTTCCTACCACTACCGCAATGTTTAACATAATTTAATTCCCTGTGAATTTAAAGTAAGTTGTTGGTTATTTTAAGATAATACTAATCTAACTGAATTATCGAGAAATATACAGAACCATACAGTCCTTAATCGTTCAAATAATAAAATTTATTGTGACTAATTCAGACATATAGGCCGCTGGTTCTCGTTTTTATAGGAGATTTATTTGGCATTTATAATACCACCCACCAAGCTTTATGCGCCGTTGTCGACTCCTTCATCATCACTCATGTGCTTCAATGAAACATTCATTTAGCCTTGTCTGGAAACGCTATATTATAACGAACTCCAAAATCTGAGCTAAAATGTATTCATACATTGAATTATTAAATTATGTAATAAATTCAGAGGGATTTGAATGAATAGATTGCATGGAATGATACTGGTCTTATTGTGTTTCCTCGGAGCCTCTTGTTCTGGTTCCGCACCACATGCTCCAGAGGCCCCTGTTGAGGTTGATGTAGCCTTGCCGTTAAGTAAAGAAATTATGGATTGGGATGAATATACCGGGCGATTTCAAGCTATTGAGGAAGTTGATGTTCGTTCCCGGGTTACTGGATATTTAATGGAAATTAAATTTAAGGACGGTCAACTGGTAAAAAAAGGAGATATTTTATTCCTCATTGATCCACGTCCTTTTGAGTATGCTCTGGAGCGGGCAATTGCAGAACAGGAATTAACCCAGAAACAATATAATCGTGTCATACAATTAAAGAAATCCAGTTTCGTTTCTGCTGAAGCCATTGACGAACGCTATAAAGAGATGCAGATAGCTGCGGTAAAAGTTAATGAAGCTAAATTAAATCTTGAATTTACCCATGTTACATCACCAATCAGCGGTAAAATCAGTCGTTATTTCGTAAGTGTCGGTAATTTGATTCAAATGGATCAAACAGTACTCACTCGAGTCGTTTCATTAGATCCCATTCATTTTTATTTTGAAGCCAGCCAAAATGATTTGCTTAAGTACATTCGACTTGGTAGCTCCGCCACCGAGCCAGGTTTGAAAATTGAAACCAATAAAATAAAGATAAAACTTCAGGATGAGAAGGATTTCATTCATCTTGGTACTATGGATTTTATCGATAATGTGGTCGATCAAGGCACGGGAACCATTCAAGGCCGTGCGGTTATTCCTAATCCGGATAATATTATTTATCCTGGTTTTTTCGGTCGGGCACGATTAATCGGAAGTGGGGAATATCAGGCTATTCTTCTTCCTGATACTGCTATTAATACTGATCAGGATAAGAAATTTGTATACATCGTTGATGATAAAAATAAAGTGCAGCGGGTATACATTGAATTAGGCTCTTTACGCCCCAGCGGTTTTTATATCATCAAATCAGGACTAAAGGGCAATGAGCATGTTGTTATTAATGGTATTCAGCGTATTCGGCTGCCGCAACAGGAAGTAAAGCCGATAATGATTAAGCTTGTTGAAAAGAACCCGCCAGAAGAACATTAAAATATACAAGGGATTGGATTCATGCGTATTGCTCATTTTTTTATAGACAGACCTATATTTGCAGGAGTTATATCGACCATCATAGTGATCGTCGGTTCTCTCGCTTTTTTTAATTTGCCTATAGAACAATATCCTCAAGTAGTTCCTCCAACCATTCAGGTCACGGCTTCCTATCCTGGAGCAAATGCTAAAATCGTGGCCGAAACGGTGGCTACCCCCCTTGAGCAGGAAATAAATGGGGTGGAAAACATGTTGTATATGGATTCACAATCCACCGATGATGGACAAATGCGTTTGACTATTACGTTTGAGCAGGGCACTGACCTGGATATGGCTCAGGTTCTGGTACAAAACCGAGTGGCTATAGCGGAGCCTCGATTGCCTGAGGCTGTGCGTCGAATCGGTATTAAAACGGTTAAAAACTCTCCAGATTTGATGCTAGTTATTAATATGTATTCATTAAATAAAAAGTACGATCAAAGTTATCTGGGAAATTACGCTGTCTTGCAAATCAGAGACAAAATCAAACGTATAGACGGTGTTGGAGACATTCGCCTGGTAGGGGCTAGCGAGTATGCGATGCGTATTTGGTTAAATACTGATTTAATGAATGCGTATGATATTACTGCCAGTGACGTTGTCAGCGCTTTGGAGTCACAGAATGTTCAGGTCGCTAGTGGAACGTTGAACCGAGAGCCCCAAAAAACTCAATTCGGTATTGAATATAATATTGAAACTCAGGGACGATTAATCAAGCCAGAAGAGTTTGAAAATATCATTATCAAATCAGGAACCGGTGGCCGAATTGTTCGTTTAAAGGATATAGGCAGGGTTGAGTTAGGTACTCAGGATTATTTAACCAGAGGATATTTGGGAAAAAATCCGGCTATAGCATTGCCTGTTTTTCAACGCCCAGGAACTAATGCTCTGCAAGCATCTAATGAAGTATTGGCGACAATGAACGAGTTATCCAAGTCTTTTCCGGAAGGGATAGTTTATGACATTGTTTACAATCCTACCAATTTCATCGAAGAATCCATTACCGCAGTAAAACATACCATCTATGAGGCCATATTGTTTGTTGTATTGGTTATTCTCTTGTTCTTACAAACCTGGCGTGCTGCAATTATCCCGATTATTGCGATTCCCATTTCTTTGATTGGTACTTTTGCCATAATGGATGGAATCGGTTTTTCCTTAAACTACCTCACGTTGTTTGGGCTTATTCTTGCTATTGGAATTGTGGTGGATGATGCGATTGTGGTTGTGGAAAATATGGAACGTAACATGCGAGAGGGAATGAATGCCCGTGATGCTGCACGCAAGACCATGTCTGAAGTGGGGTCTGCATTGGTGGCTATTGGTTTAGTTCTTGTTTCTGTATTTTTACCCACTTTATTTTTACAAGGACTGTCAGGGAAATTTTATCAGCAATTTGGCGCCACCATTGCAGTAGCAACCATCATTTCGGTTTTTGTATCCATCACCTTAAGTCCTACTTTGGCCGCTTTGCTTCTCAAGCCACATGCTGAAAAAGAAGACAACAAAAAAATCTCTGTATGGAAAAATCCAGTACAAAGTTTCCTGACCGGATTTAATAAGACTGTTGATTCTGTATCGCAGTTTTATGGCCATTTTCTCGCAAAATTGATTCACCATACTGGAAAAATGTTATTAGTCTATTTGCTGTTTATTTCGTCTACGGTTTTATTATTTTGGAGTGTCCCTGTCGGTTTTATTCCAAAGCAGGATCAAGGGTATTTTATTGTTTCTATCCAGTTGCCTCCAGGTGCTTCAATCAGTCGAACTGATGCTGTAGTGCAAGATGCCATTGGTAAAATTTTAGCGATTCCAGGAGTTAAAAATGCAGTGGCCTTTACTGGATTTTCAGGTGCTACTTTCACGAACTCCTCTAATGCGGCAGCTATTTTTGCAGTTTTAAAACCATTTGATGAACGTCGTGCACTTGGCTTAAATTACAATGATCTTTTAGCGCAATTCAGGAAAGAACTAGGAACCATTAAAGAAGCATTTATTGTCGTTATACCACCACCTCCTGTGCGCGGTATAGGTAACGCGGGCGGTTTTAAAATGATGATACAAGACCGAGGAGGGCGAGGCACTGATGTTTTAAACGATGCGGTAGCACTTCTGGCTGAGAAAGCGAATCAGGATAAGGCGACGACTTCCGTCTTTACCTTATTTGAAAACAGTACGCCTAAAATATATCTCGATTTTGATCGGGAAAAAGCAGAACGTCTTGGTGTACCTGTTGCTCGTGTTGTTGAGGCATTAGAAGTCTATTTAGGTTCAACTTTTGTTAATGAATTTAATTATCTGGGTCGTACTTACAGGGTCATAGTGCAAGCAGATAATGACTATAGAAAAACAGCAGAAGACATTTATCAGATTAAAGTGCGTAACAATGATAATAATATGGTACCTATTGGCTCCGTTGCTGTTATTAAAAACATTACCGGGGCTTCGCGTATCCCCAGATACAATCTTTATCCTGCAATCGATTTACTGGGAGACATTACTCCCGGTTACAGTACTGGTGATGCGTTGGATACCATGGAGCGATTGGCGAATGAATATCTTCCTGAAGGAATCGGTTATGAATGGACGGAGATTGCTTATCAACAACGGAGTGCCGGTAATACTGCGATCATTGCCTTTTTGCTTGGAGTGGTTTTTGTCTATCTGGTGCTTGCTGCACAGTATGAAAGCTTGATTTTGCCTTTAGCAATTATATTGATTGTTCCTATGTGCTTATTTTCTTCCATGCTTGGTATTAAAATTTTAGGCATGGAAAATAACATCATGACTCAGATGGGATTTATCATATTAATTGGTCTGGCATGTAAAAATGCCATCTTGATTGTTGAATTTGCTCGCACTCTTGAACAAAACGGTGCTAATCGTTGGAAGGCCGCCATTCAGGCTGCAAAACTAAGATTGCGTCCAATTTTAATGACTTCGTTTGCTTTTATCCTTGGTGTTTTTCCTTTGGTTATCGCGCAGGGTGCAGGAGCTGAAATGAGACAGGCTTTAGGGGTTGCCGTTTTTAGTGGTATGTTGGGGGTTACGTTCTTTGGTCTTATTTTTACCCCAATTTTCTATGTTCTTACCAGTAAATTATCGAGCATGCTTAAGAAAGACAAGGCAGGCTCTAGTGATAAAGAAGAGATGCTGTAGATAAATAATGAATGGATACAAGGAGGATGTTGTAATGGAAACAATAGTCTCGGAATCAGGCAAAGGTAAGTTGACGCAAGAAATTAAAATCGGCTCTCATCGTCTAACTGCTGATGAGCCTTTAGAGAATGGGGGAAACGATACAGGCCCATCACCATATGATTTTTTACTCGCAGGTCTTGGCTCTTGTACCTCCATGACGTTGCGAATGTATGCTGACATGAAAAAATTTCCTTTAGATAAAATTATTGTACGATTGCAGCATGAAAAAATTTATGCAGAAGATTGTGCTGATTGTGAGAATAAAAACTCAAAGATTGATCGTATAACGCGTCATATTGAGTTACAAGGTCATTTAACGAACGAGCAGCGCCAAAAATTACTGGATATTGCCGATAAGTGCCCAGTACATCGTACTTTAACTTCAAAAATATTAATTACTACTGAACTGGTTCAGGATTTGTAGTGTAACATTGGAACATTTTTCGCTTAAATCACGTTTGATATGGTAAGCTTGTGCCTTATAAAACAGGTGAGTAGAAAATGGTTAAAGTAGGGCAGTTCAATAAATTAGAAGTTATAAAAGAAGTTCCATTCGGTTTATATCTTGATGGAGAACATTTAGGTGAAATTTTATTACCTAAAAAAGTGGTGCCGAAAAATACTCATATTCATGATTTTGTTGAGGTATTTATTTATTTTGATTCAGACGACAAAATTATTGCCACTACTGCACGTCCTCGAGCCAGATTAGGATGTTGTGCTTTGTTAAAGGTCATTGATATTAATTATGTCGGTGCTTTTCTTGATTGGGGATTGGATAAAGATTTATTAGTCCCTGTTCCTGAACAACAACGCCCCATGGAAAAAGATAAGTCTTATCTTGTTGTGGTAAAACTTGATAATAAAGGACGTATTATAGCCAGTTCCAAACTGGATCATTCATTGGATAAAACACCGGCTCATTACAAAGCTGGTGATGAAGTCAGCTTGCTTATTGCAGAAAAAACCGAACTGGGAAATAAAGTGATTATTAATGATAGTCATTGGGGATTAATCCATTCTAGTGATCTTTTTCAGATTTTGAGTTATGGAAAGAGAGTTCGTGGTTATATTAAAACGGTAAGGGATGATGGAAAAATTGATGTGACTTTGCGAAAAGCGGGACAAGACAATATCAAAGACTTATCTGAGCGAATCTTGGCAGAATTGAATAAGCATAATGGTTTCTTGTCCCTGCATGATAAAAGTTCTCCTCATGAAATTAAGCGCGTTTTCGGAGAGAGTAAAAAGAGTTTTAAAAGTGCCATCGGACAGCTTTATAAGCAGGGTGTCATTAATATTGAAGAGAGAGGTATTCGTTTAAACCATTTAGCAGCCAAATAGATCTTAGCTGTAATTGGAACATTGTATTTTCCTGCATTACGCATGCGCTAATGCAGGCTACTATTCGGGTTTGTATTGAAATTCTATACTTGAATTAAGCAGTGATAAGGCTAATTGTACTGTATTGTTTATGTCTTTGATGTTGCTGAACCCTACTTTGGTTTCTTGATTCAACATTTCTTTGAAAAGCTCGAGATTAATAGAGGATTCATTCGTTTCAGTGAAGTGTCCCGAGCTGTTTCTTAATAATGCAAATTCATTCGTATGAATAGTGGTACGCGAAAGGGTAGTGTTTCGCCATTGGCCTGTTTTATTTTTTTCCGGATTAATAGTATAGCCCTCAATGCAATTTTTGGTTTCAATAAAAACAGATAATTGTGTGCTTTGTACATACAATCCAATTACTCCTTCATCATCAACAGAATACTCTGGATTGATCACTGAGAGATCGAGCGCTAATGAAGAATGTGTTTTGTTTTGAGCTAACGAACAAAGAGCGGGTGAGTGCATTGTATCCTCTAATACGAGCTATTGTCGAACAAATCCATTTGATAGTGAATTATTCTGACTGTTCGGTTTTTTTTCTTTAATGCGTATCATTATACTAGATTAACCTTATGGTTTAATTAAAATCTATAGTCAATTTCAGGATTTTATAAATTTTTTTTATAGCTTCGAGAGAGTAGAATAAAAAATATTTATTAATAATCAACGACGTTATTTTTGTACCCCAAAAATGACCAATAAAGCGTATTGATTTTATAAAAAATTACTATATAAGCTATTTTTCTCTCAATGGAACTAATGAGTTTGTACGATGTTTTCGTTCTTTGATAAAACGACTAAATCCAAATCATCCCTTCGTGCTGAATCGAATTCTTCAGGAAAGGAGCCTTCTGAATTGAAAGCCTCAGGAAATGACCTCCCTTCTGAAATGATTGCTGCATCAAAATCTTCATCATCGCCTCGTAATGAGTTAAAACAAAGTGTCGAAAAATTGGAGCGCCCCAAACGAAAAGTTTCTCGTAATGATGCAGAACATTCTAGTAAAATACAGAGTACAAGTCAGGATATTGTGCTGCCTCGCAAAGAGAATGTATTAAATAGGAATCGTAGGTGTTTGCTTGTTAATGTGTCTTCAAGTGAAAATGACGATGACCCCCAAAAGTCCTATAACCTTGACCTGGACGTGATTGAATCTACATTTATTGATTCGTCTGATACAAGTTATTATGGGAGGGTCAAGGCATATTTCACGCAGAATCTTCTGCGACAACCGATATCACACAAATCTTTATCTAATACTCTTCCTTTTATTGACTATGTTAAATTTGTAACAGTGGAACTAAATGAAATTCAACGTGAAAAATATACAATCAGTCGAGCGCTAATAGAAATTCTTAGCCCTGTTTATGCGAAAGAAACCCGTACGGAAACTAATCATAATAAATTTTGTATGAAGTTACTTAATATCATAGAATTTTGTATGTGTACTACAACCCAGTCATGTTTCACAATTAATTCAGGTATGGGGAACAAGACACCAATCGAATTTATTAAGCGATTTTGGGACAGTGCCCTGTATGGATTAATTCCGTCTGGTGTAGAAAAAATAAAATATGAGCAACTTATCGGTGAATTGATAACCAAATTTGATCAAGCCTTTTGCATGGAGGAAATAATAAAAAAACATATGAGACAACATCATGCTCGTTCTGACAAAGAGTTGAATCCGTGTATTTCCTGGGTATATTTGCATGTCATGTGCGATCGTTATGGCATTACATTCGACGAGTTTGAGCCATTTAAATACATATATAATAAGAGCTATTTCGGTCTTACAAACGAGTTTATTTATGTGCCTGATATGTGGGAGTTTATGCGGCAGCTACAAGCAACAACTCCTGACGCTCCTTATCATAATATATTGAACAAAATAGATAAAATGCTACGATGCTCTGATGATTTCGCGGAATTTAATCCAGGTGCGACGAGCCAAACCTCGATTAGGGAACGATTCATGGGGCTTCATATGTAGGGTAAGTAGCCGTAAAAAATGTATTTTAGAACATTGTAACCTGCATTAGCACTGTGTAATGCAGGAAAACACGACATATTTTGAGATGTTGCATTATTTTTGTTTAAAGAAAGTTCTTTTCCAGATAATCCATAGGTAAGGATGTGGTATCCGTAATGGTTCGTAGTATGAAACTGGAGCGCACCGTGTCGACACAACTAATACAGGTTAATTTGCTTAATAAAAAAGATTGATAGGCATTCATATCTGGCACGATGATTTTTAAAAGATAATCCGCTGATTGGCCGGTAATTAAATAGCATTGAATTACTTCGGGAAGATATCGTATTTTCTCTTCGAATTCATTCATGATGCCTGGCTGATGGCTATTTAGCCCTACCAGCACGATAACCGTTAATTGCAGTCCAAGCTTTTCAGGCTCAAGAAGCGCTACCTGTTTTTTTATATATCCATTATCTTCTAACTGTTTTACTCTACGTAAACAAGAGGAGGGAGAGAGTGCAACCTGATCTGCCAACTCCTGATTGCTTATTTGGCAATTGGATTGCAATAGTTCCAGTATCTTTTTATCTATACGGTCCATAATCTGTCTCAATTACTATAAATTATAAGAGATATTGATACTATTGTAGAATTTTAATGTGTACTTAGCTATTAAAATAGAATTTTAATGCAAAACTCTTGTTTTAAGAACGCTATTAGCAATTTAATTTCAAAAGAGATCAGTTAAAATAGTCTTCTGGATGAGTATTGCTCAAAGTGATTGCATTACCGCTTGTGTTGAGGAAAATTATGACAGCTTCACGTTTTTTCGCCTGGTTTGTATGGATTATTGTATCTATCTTTTATGCTTATCAATATGTATTACGAGTTATGCCGAGTATTATGATGGGGGATCTCACTACTCAATTTCACATTGATGCAGCCGCATTTGGTCAGTTTTCAGGTATTTATTATCTTGGCTATTCCTTGATGCATTTGCCTATAGGCATCATGCTTGATCGTTTTGGCCCACGAAAAGTAATGACCGCCTGCATCTTACTGACGGTTATTGGATTATTACCTATCTTGTTTGCTGATAACTGGATCTATCCTTTGTTGGGCAGAGCGTTAATCGGTGTCGGTTCTTCTGCCGCAATTTTAGGAACATTTAAAATAATAAGAATGACTTTTAAAGAAGAACATTTTCCACGGATGCTTAGTCTTTCTGTAATGATTGGTTTAATTGGTGCTGTATATGGTGGAGGGCCGGTGAGTTATCTGTGCCAGTCATTGGGTTATCAGGCGGTTGTGGAGATCTTTCTTGCTTTAGGTCTGGTGCTGGCTGGTATTACATATCTTATTGTTCCTGATATTCAAGTAAGCCCACAAGCATCGGTTATGGCTGATGTAAAAGCGGTTTTTACTAATAGAAAAGTATTGATGTTGTGTCTTTTTTCTGGACTAATGCTGGGACCATTGGAAGGCTTTTCCGATGTATGGGGTTCAGGCTTTTTAAAACAGGCCTATGGTTTTAATAACACATTAGCTAATTATCTTCCGTCAATGATTTTTGTTGGTATGTGTTTTGGTGCTCCTGTTTTAAGTCTTATCGCTGAAAAATCAGGTTATTACCTGGGAACGATTATAGCAGCAGGCGCAGTGATGTTTCTGACTTTTTTTGCTTTAGTCGCTGGTGTGCTCACCGCAAGCAGTATCACCATCGGTTTTGTATTGGTCGGAGTGTGTTGTGCTTATCAGATTCTGGCTATATATAAGGCCTCTACTTATGTACCAGAGAATCTCGCCGGTCTTACAACAGCGGTTGCCAATATGATTATAATGAGTTTTGGCTACGCGTTTCATTCCGTAATTGGTTATGTAATAAATGCTTATGGTGGTACTCACGTGACGCGTGCGTTTATTTATGGAATAGGGGTGATTCCTTTGACTTTGGCATTAGGTATCATCGGCTTTATTTTTCTGGCTTATCGAGAGAAATTCAGCACGCCTCAAGGTTTGGTTGTGAGTTATAACTAGAGCTGTTGACATTATTTTCGGCAAACCGGGATTTTATAATTGATAATTTCCCGGATGCTGGATATCTGATTGATCTTAATTATTTTATATTTTAGACTCAATTGTTAATTAATTAAATCTCGGTTGTACAGGTTGTTGATG
>NZ_CALMPD010000191.1 GCF_937871865.1 uncultured Legionella sp. | reverse complement strand
ATGAATGATGTGGTGCATTTATCTGATCTGAAATTGCCAAAAGGCGTTCACCTGACCGTTGATGTAACAGACGGCAGCCACGATGCTCCAGTAGTCAGCATCCATGCATCTAAAGCAGGCAGCGTTGATGAAGAATCTTCTGCGCCTGCTTCTAACGAAAAGGGTGAAGCTGAATAATCAGCAACTCCTGAATCATTTCTTGCAGGTAATCAGCACTGCTACAGCTGGTTATCTGCAAAAAATACAAATACTGTTACTATCTGATACAACCCGATTACACCCAATTAAAAGAAATTAGAGTCTATGGCCATTAAACTTATCATCGGTTTACGTAATCCAGGTACTGCTTATGAACAGACCCGACATAATGCAGGTGGCTGGCTGGTTAATTCCTTGGCACAAAGGCACAGTGCCCATTTTAAAATTGATAAAAAAAATCAGGCTGAATTAGCAGAACTTGAACTCAATAACAAGCAATGCAAATTAATTCTACCAACAACATTTATGAATCATAGTGGGCTTCCTACACGTGCAATAAGTCAGTTTTATCGTATCACTCCAGACGAAATAATGGTTGTTCATGATGAGCTGGATTTACCTGCCGGACGCATTAAATTGAAAACCGGAGGTGGTCACGGTGGGCATAATGGTCTGAGAGATATTATTGCGCAACTGGGTAGTAGCGAGTTTCACCGGCTACGCATTGGTATAGGTCATCCTGGACATAGGGACATGGTTCATCAATTTGTATTGAATAAACCCTCTGCCGATGACAGGCAACAGATTTATGATGCTATAGATAGAGGCATTGCAGTAATGCCTTTGGTATTGTCTGGAGATATTGCCAGAGCAATGAATCATTTAAACACTTAAATACTAAATAGCAGCACAACGAAAATCAAAAGAAACGCTGCTGTATTTAGGACAATAGCGAGAGGTATTAGATATGGGATTTAAATGCGGCATAGTGGGTTTACCTAATGTAGGAAAATCAACCCTTTTCAATGCTCTGACGAAAGCAGGTATCGAAGCAGCAAACTATCCATTTTGTACCATAGAACCTAATGTAGGCATAGTAACTGTTCCTGATCCACGCCTGGATGCATTAAGTGATGTAGTAAAACCACAACAGGTTATTCCTGCGACAATGCAATTTGTTGATATTGCCGGATTAGTAAAAGGCGCTTCCAGTGGTGAAGGCCTTGGTAATCAATTTTTAGCCAATATAAGAGAAACAGACGCTATTGCGCACGTAGTGCGTTGTTTTGAAAATACAGACGTCATCCATGTAGAAGGCAAAGTTGACCCCTTAAGTGATATCGAAGTAATTAACACCGAGCTGGCCTTAGCGGATATGGATACGCTCGACAAAGCGATGCTCAAAGCTGGAAAAAACAGCAGAAGCGGAAACAAAGAAGCAATTTTTGAAATGAAAACCCTGGAGAAGATCAAAGCTCATCTCGATGCAGGGCACCCGGTTCGTACATTAGAGCTGACCCCAGAAGAAGAACAAGTAGCATATCGACTCTTTTTACTCACAGCAAAACCGGTACTCTATATTGCCAATGTTGATGATAATGGCTATGAAAACAATCCCTTGCTTGCCAAAGTTCAGGCGCTTGCCGCCCAGGAACATGCCAGCATCGTAGCCCTGTGCGCATCAACTGAATCAGAACTGGTTGAATTGGAAGACAGCGATCGACTGGAATTCATGGCAGATTTAGGTTTGGTTGAGCCAGGATTGCACAAAGTAATCCGAGCCGGATATGATCTTTTAGGCTTACAAACTTATTTCACAGCAGGAGTGAAAGAAGTAAGAGCATGGACTATCCATAAAGGCGCTACAGCTCCTCAAGCCGCAGGAGTGATACACACTGATTTTGAAAAGGGATTCATACGTGCGGAAGTTATCGCTTACGATGCCTTTATCAGCTGCCGCGGGGAACAGGGAGCGAAAGAAGCTGGCAAATTACGCCTTGAAGGGAAAAGCTATGTCGTAAATGATGGAGACGTCATGCACTTCCTTTTCAATGTGTAAAAGGAACTGACTCGTAATCAGCCCCAGTTCCCACACGAACGGGCCATTATCGTCATCCAGAGGAGCTCGCGACGAGGGATCTCTCTGGATTTTAGGAGATCCTTCGCTATGCTCAGGATGACGTACTGTTCTTAATTAATAGCAGTAGCTCGGTACTAAGCCACGTATGAACACCTGGCTTTAAAATACTTCGATTAGCCTGTCATTCTTTTATAATAAATTAACTCCAATTTTATTCTATACTTTATGTCAGGACCTGATTATTTATTGAACACATTAGGGACTGAAGAACTGCTATGTGCTTTTACGACGATCAAATCTGGGGTCACTAAATGCCATCACTTGAAAGGAATTCGACTCGCCGCGCAAAATCTTCTCCCAGTGAACAAGACAGAAAATATAAATTGCTCCATGCAATTACCATAGAATTATTGCTGTTTGGCATTATATTTACCGCCATCAATATATATCTGCAATTTTGGATAATGGCTTGTTTGTTATTCATCGGCAGCTTAGTCTCGTTAGGAAACCTGATATTACTGAAGAAAAAATACTCCATCCTTTTTTGTGCTCAAATTATTAATAGTTTGTGTTTACTTATAATGACGGTGGGAAACTTGTGTTTGGGAGGAATATCAAGTACTTATTTTGGCTGGTTCTATATTACGCCTATTCTTGCCGCAGCGACAATAGGTTTGGAGGGCTTGATATTTTATAGTGGGGTATCTGCTGCAATTGTATTCATATTTATTTATCACTATATCACGCCAATTTATCAGGTTCAGTCAGCATACCTGCCTTTTATAGATGACATCAATCATATTTTCATTTTTTTACTGATTATCACGATTATGTATAATTTGTTAAAGCAAAATGACCTATACGTCGCTCTATTAAAAGAGCAGAATTTTTTGCTCAATGCGGATAAGAAAAAATTTCATTACCTTTCCAATCATGATCCGCTCACCAATTTACCAAATCGTTCTTATTTCAACACTTACCTCCAGCAAAGAATTGATGCAATCAAACTGGAGAACAAATCAATCACGTTGTTTTTTATGGATTTGAATGAATTTAAACAAATAAACGATCAATACGGTCATGATGTTGGTGATACTCTTTTATTACAAGTTGGAAAACGCCTGCAAACCTGCTTCAGAGAACAGGATTTTCTGGCCCGTTTAGGTGGTGATGAGTTTACTGCCATTATCAGCTATAAACCGGATGACACAATAGCCGAAATTATTATGCATCGAATTTTAAATGAATTTTCAGAACCTTTTCATATTAAAAACATGGAGTTAAAATGCTCTATAAGTGTTGGCGAGGCTCATTTTCCAAGAGACGCATCAAATGCTGAAAGTCTTTTAAATCTGGCTGACAGCAACATGTATAAAAATAAAAAAAGAAAATATAAGATGAAGTAAGGTGCATCAATTACCCTCCAAAACCTACCTGCTCTACTCAGCCTGAATTGCTCCCTGAGCGACTTAAGTTCATACCAAGTTCCTACTTCCACTTGACAATTAGCATGACCCACCTTAGGATTCATTGATTAAATGGCATGGGGATATCTAATGACTATTGACCGTATACGCGCCTTGGTTAGTGAAGATTTTGACGCGGTTAATAATTTAATTATTGATAAGATTCAATCGCAGGTAAGTTTAATACATGACTTGTCCCATCATATTGTTGAAAGTGGAGGCAAGCGTTTACGTCCCTTATTGGTGCTCTTGGCAAGTAATGCCTGTGCCTACCAAGGCAAAGATCATATACCACTTGCTGCTATGGTTGAATTCTTCCACACCGCCACGTTATTACATGACGATGTAGTTGATGAATCTAACTTAAGAAGAGGACGTCAAACTGCAAACAGTATTTGGGGAAGCAAAGCGAGTGTTCTGGTTGGTGATTACCTATTCACTCAATCAGTGCAATTAATGGTGAATGTTGGTGATGCTGCAATTTTGGATCTTTTAGCCAGCACCTCTCACCAAATCAGCTGTGGTGAAGTAAAACAGCTCGCGAATCGTAATAACCCTGCTCTGACCTTTGATGAATATTTTGAAGTAATTCGCGCGAAAACCGCGCTGTTGTTTGCTGCTGCTGCGTGTATAGGCCCCATACTCAAAAAAGCACCAACTGAAGTACAACAAGGTCTTTACAACTACGGCCTCCATTTGGGCAATGCATTTCAACTTATTGACGATGCCCTGGATTATTGCTCGGATGCAGAAACTTTAGGCAAAAATATTGGCGATGACTTGGCTGATGGAAAAGCAACCCTTCCTTTAATTCATGCCTTACAAAAAGGTACGGAAACGCAAAAAAAACAAATAAAAGACAGCTTGAGATTAGGCAATCTGGATTTTCTACCAGAAATTCTTGCTGCAATTGAAGAAACAAAAGCAATCAGCTACACCAAAAGTGTCGCAGCTCAGGAAATAGACTCAGCTCTTTCTGCATTGACTGTTCTTCCAGAATCAGAATACAAAACGGCATTAATAGATCTTGCCAATTTTGCTTTGGAACGTAACTACTAGGGTCTGTTGACATTCCATTTTTGGCCTAAAATCTCAAGGTGCCGAGTTTATCCAAGGCACTCAGGGAGTCGACGTAAGCAGAGACATGAAATGAATCAAATGGTTATTGCATTGCCTCTTTCACCACATCCATCTGATAAGAATCCGGTTTTACGCGCAAATTGTAATCTCCCCGACCATGACCAACAGACCAAAGAGCCCATCCCACAAAGCCATAACCTTTATTTTTAGCAGAATTATCTTTTAAATAATTCATAAAATCATTCAATGGCACCTTACAACTCGCAGAACTCCTACCCGTACCTAACTCAGTTACTATTGCCTTTAGCTGATTTACATTCAAATAATCCACAAACTCATTCAGATTAAAGCCTTTTTCACCTGTAGTACTTAAATCTTGTTCACACTCGTCCTCAGTTCCCTTGTAGTCGCTGTCCAGATATTGATGCACGTTAATTAAAATTCTAGATAAATCAGTAATGCCTTCTTTAGCAAAATTATCACGAGTAAATAACGTCGCATTACTGTATTCTTGATTGTCACTGCCTCTCCAGTGATAACTGCTCCAGGAATGAAGACTTGACCAACCATTTCCTGAGACCAAAATATAACCATTAAAGCTCTGTTGCCTCAGCATTTTTATTAAAGAAGTCTGTATGGTAAATACTTTGTCATCAGGCACGGCCACAGGCTTACTAACCAAATCGATTAACAGATAATTTTTATCTATATGCGGATCATTTTGCATCAACTCAACTAATTGCCCCCAGACGGATTGATACGCTTTTTCATCAAGAATCAGGATGCCATCAGGACAAGCACCGCTACCACCGCACCCAGAATAATACTCACCAAATTTTGAATAACGCATGTATGCATGTAAATCAACAATAGTATGAATTTTTGCATGAGTTAAAGTGTGTAATAGTGGACGAATATAATTGTTATAATAATCTAAATTAATACTGCCTACCCCGGCACCATCTAATTGAAGATAACCCCAGCTCACTGGAACACGCACAGTATTCATTCCAGCATTAATAAAGGATTGTACTTCCTGCAAGTCAGAATAAATAGTGGAACTGTCTTCCAAGGAAAGATTAGGTATGACTGTCGGATCAATTACCTTGCCCAATTCCAGACCGGATAAATTAATACCGACAAACTCCCAGGTTGCATTATCCCTTGCCTGTTGCAGCTCCATATTAGTTTCTATTGGAGTATAATTAACAGTTCCCGTTACAACACCTCCACTGTCTATAGCGGGATTCATATACTCAATATGAATCCCTTCTGGCGGCGTGTAACTGCCAATCGCATTATTACCTACAGAATTGACATAAAATCCAATATCACCAAGATAAATATCTGTTGAAGAACAACCACCAAATCTTAAAGTACCTCCTGCGAAAGAAGAGTTTCCTGATGCTTTATTCGCATCACCTGATTTATTTGCTGGTAATGCCAAAGAAACGGCTCCTTTCTTATCCTGAATACAAATATAGGGCACTATGCTGTCTTGATAGCCAACACCTTGTATGTTATTCGTAATGCTTGCAGCATAACAAATCCCCGATAAGAGCAGAAAAGTAATCAATAATTTATGCATTGAAATACCACTGAGTATACACCTGACATAATAAGTATAATTCATAAACAGGCAAAGAGCAGAAACTCGCAATTAAAGCTCTTTAATATTGGACAAAAATTGATGTATGATGAGATGCCTAATTTATTTTGTACGAGGGATTGTATGACGTTCCAGGAATTCTTAAAAAAATTTAATGATTTTTTATTCACCCAATGCGGTATGACGAATACTATATTTGACCATATAAGATTTGGTAAAGAAGCACCAATAAAATCACTATTCTTCCATCCCTACCAATCTAAAACAGAATTTTTTTATAAAACGGCGAGTGTAGTAACTGCACCTGCCAGCCTTTCAGTGATAGCACTGGAGCTTGCTACTGCTTCCCTCTGGCTTGGTATACGCTCAGCAGTTGATTTGGCCAAATTCAATACACACGCAGCGAAGATACACCTTATCGATGGTATTTTTCATATGGTTTTCGCGTTGATATCTGCACTCACAGCTGTAGCCAGCCCGTTTATTAATGCCATTGATTTAGTCGGTGCAGGAATTGCAACATTAACTCAAAAAAATGAAGTGCTAGAAGAAATGAAACCATCCTTCGATTAAACTGATTACGGCTGTGTGGCCAAATAAAACAAGGCAACATGACGAATGGTACTTACCAATAAGCCAGGAAAAACCAGCGAACCGAATTATCGTGGCTGGCCACGGTAATTCGAAATCGAAAAAATTCCTCAGATTATTCAGATATTAACTACACTTAATGGGAATAAAAACAGCAACGGAGTGTAGCTCAGTCCGGTAGAGCACTGCCTTCGGGAGGCAGGGGTCGCAAGTTCAATTCTTGTCACTCCGACCATATAAATAAAGGTTTATAAGCGTTTCCACAAAAACACAACTCAATTACAGGGTGCATACAGGGTGCAAATTAAATGTGCCCTGATAGTCATAACTGCATATCCATATTAAATTTTAACCTCACATTATTTTGAATGTTAGATAGAACAGCCCTAGATGAAAGGTTATGACTAAGTATTATCGATTAATATCAACATATTGCTATAATGATGAAAGCCTGGCATGTGAATTAGACTATTTAGGGTACGCTATGTTCAATTTGAGCCATATAAATTATATATCCTAATAAAGATAAGCAAATTACAAAAGTTGATTTATTTCCTCAATATTTTCTACTAATGTGCAAGCCATTCACCTAAATGATTTGGTAAAAGGAAACATCAAATCACCCCTGGTCGAATGTATTAAAATTGATTATAAAATTTGATGTGGATCAAGGATTTCTAAATGATAAGCATCATCATTTAATACAAATGCAAATCGCAAATCATCTGCTATAGTATCAAATGGCCATTTTTCATTAGTTTTAACTGCCATGAATTGTCGGCCATCAGGTGTGCACAGATAAGTTGAACCATCGAAAGTTCTTACTATAATTCTTTCAGGAGAGTCTTTCCAATCATTTAACGTAAAAGGAGGAAAGGTAGGAATTATAACCTCTGATTTAGTTGTATCCGCTTCTAAAACCCTCAACCAAGAGAGGGCATTATCTGAAATTTGAGGTGTAATACGCAGCACTATTTCGGAATTACATAATTGTTTTCTAATAGCAGCAGGAGTTGATTCCCATTCCTCATTTAAAGAAGCTAATTCACATGCCACTACTCGAGATCTAATTCCAGCTAGAAAAATATTTACTGCTATTGGGTTAGGTAAACCAAACTCCAACATAGCTGCAAGGGCATCCAAAACATCTGAGTCTTCTTTATAGCCTTTTTTAGCTAATATTTGAGCCGCTCCATGTATAATCCATGGTAATTGATAACCGTAAACGTCTTTACATATTTTTAGTGCATTTTTAGATAAGTGAGTCAATTCAGATAATGGTGTTCCGATAATCCACCCATTCCGAATAAGATTGAATTCTGATTGTTCTGGCCATTTCCCTTCGATAATCTGCTCACCATTCGACCGAACCCAGCTCTCAATCCACTCCACAAACGCAAAAAATTTATTTAGTTCATAGCCATCAACAAACATTTCATCCAATTTTGCTTTCAATTCCAAATGATCAGAGTATAGTTTTTTCGCACATTTATATGGCAGACCCGAAGCCACACAAATTTGACGCTCACTTTTATCAGGACAATTATTTATTAAATAAAAAAGCCTGTGTTGCAAAATACTCACAACTTCATTTTCGTCCATCCCCTCGCCGTAGATCTGGGCCTGAATAGCCGCTAGAGACCCTCTAAATACCCGATCGATTGTATGCAGCGGATCATCTTCTTCAGATTGGACATTTTGATCTTCTATTATGGCTAATAGAGCATCATCAATCATACTACATAAAGAATTAAAAGCATTTTGATTCTCACCGAAAATTGAAAAATCATTCTCGGCGACAAGCCCTAATAGCGTTTCAAAATCTATCCCAACCGAACTAGCTATTTTTCTGATATTTATCATGCATGAAAGCAGACCAGAGCGAAATGATTCGTAATTAACCATATTGAAGTAGG
>NZ_CALMPD010000190.1 GCF_937871865.1 uncultured Legionella sp. | reverse complement strand
TCATTTTAGACGATGGTGAAGAGTTTAAAAATGAGCAGAGTTTGTCTGTTATCTATAATTCTCTAATTCGAAACAGGCATCATAGAGATACCACTATAATTGCTTTAGGTGGTGGTGTCATTGGCGATATAGCAGGTTTTGCCGCATCAACTTATCAACGAGGCGTGCCTTTTATTCAGATACCGACTACATTGCTTGCTCAGATTGATGCGTCTGTTGGTGGAAAAACAGCAATTAATCATGTATTAGGTAAGAACTTGATTGGTAGTTTTTATCAACCGCAGTCGGTATTAATTGATCTGGATACTTTACAGACTTTATCAGAGCGAGAGTTTCGCTCTGGTTTGGCAGAAATGATCAAATATGCTTTATTATCTGGTGGTGATTTTTTAGATAATCTCTTGTTTGCACTAAAACAAGGACTTACCGCAACAAGCCCTGAGTTACCTGATTTAATTGCCTCTTGTTGCAAAATTAAAGCGATGTTTGTTGAAAACGACGAAAAAGAAGCTGGCCAGCGCGCTTTACTTAACCTTGGACATACCTTCGCTCATGCATTAGAGACTTATACTAACTACCAGCAATGGTTGCATGGAGAAGCTGTGGCCATTGGTTTATACTGCGCTGCTGTTTTGTCCTTCAACATGGGATTGCTCGAGAGTAACTACGTTGCATTAGTTGAGCGAATGCTGAAAGACGCCCATTTACCTCATAAAATTCCAAAATCAATTGATTTAAAACAATTGAGGGATTTAATGAGTTTGGATAAAAAAATTAAAAATAATAGTTTACGTTTTGTTGTGATTAAAAAGCCGGGTGAATGTTATCTTGATGATAAAGTCACTGAACATTGTTTGCATAAAACACTTATTACTGCTGTTGAAGGAGAGTAAAAATGATAGATGGAAAGATTCTGCCTGATGTTGGTGCTGCTGCAAATCCACCCAGAATACTTTTTAAGCCAGGATCATGGCTTGCTAAAATCGATTTCATTAATCATTTGGTTCTTTTTAATAATGTTCTAATCACTGTTCTTTCTGAAAAAGAAGGTGGTAAAACATCATTTAGTTCTTTAGTACAAAGTAGTCTGGATCAACAAATAAAACCTGTTTTCATGACTGCAAAAGCCCCTTGCGATGAAAAAAGCATCATCAGTGATATAGCAGCGCAGTTGCATTTAAATTTCAATTCTGAAAGCAATTTTGCCTCTATAGCTGCCCAGATTAATGAACGAAAGGCTCATGTATTACTCGTCATAGATGATGCCCAGCATTTACCTGAGTCTATGGTTAAAGATGTAATGCTGGCGATTAAGAATCAAGAAGATTTTGGCTTCTTTCATGTCTGTCTGGTATCCGATTATTCCGTGGTCGCAACCCTGAATAAATTAACTGCTGAGCAGTTTAATAACATGATTCATACTATAGAGCTTGGTTCTTTAAATGAAAGCGAAACAAGAACGTATGTATTACAGCGTGCGATGACTTCTAGTTTAATTAACAAGCCACTTACTGATGCACAATTTAAGCAATTTTATCAATTGACTCAGGGAAGTTTAGCCAAGATTAATTCCAGTCTGGAATCATTTATTAATAAATGTGCTACTCAAAAACAAGGCGGTACACTGTCCGTTTTAAAACGAACCAGTCTGGCTGCAAGTCTTGCTGTTGCGGCAGGTGTTTCGTATTTATATTTTAGCGGTATTTATGATCAATACCGATTCCCGGAAATAGCCAGACTGACTACTCCTTTGCCAGTACAACATGTTATTGGTGCTGTGCCGCCAGCAATTGCTGAGAAACCGGTACAATTAGAGAGCTTCATTGCTTCATGGCAAGATTCATCAACACGCCAGTTAGTGCATTATGCTTTGCCAAAAAAACAATTTTTAGATGATATGGATGATGAAGAGAATTTAAATACAGTAGCTCTTGTTGATAAAGTAGTAGTAATACCTACTGTGAAAGCAAGAAAGGAATTAATCGATACTCAATTGACTGTAGCGCAAACTGCCGCGGTTCAAGAGTCTAAGCTGCTTAAAATAAGTGGGTTTACACCACCTCAGTTAGCTCAAAATACGAAAACTAAAGTATCTGGAGCAGGTCTGTATACCATTCAATTGGTAGCCAGTCATAAAGTCAGTGATATTCATCGATTTAAAGCCGGAAATAAATTATTTGCCAATGCAAAAATAAGACATTTTAAGAATGCTAAAGGCAATTGGTATATTTTAACTTTAGGTGAATACGACAGCAGAGCCTTGGCTCAATCGAGTAGCAATAAGCTTCCTGCCGAAATTGCAAAACTGAAACCGTGGATCAGAGGTACATCTGGTCTCACAGACATCGGATAAAGACGGCCATATTTGGCGCATCTTAAACGAAAGGCCCGCAGAAAAATGCTCACATACTGATGTATGTTGCGCTTTTTCTGCGGGCCTTTTTGTTTAACCTGCACTCAAATCTGACCGCCTTTTAGGTTGTGTTGTTCTTTTGGAGAAAGGCGCTTGCATGCCGTGCTGTTTCTCTTGGGCAGACCGTTATGGAGAACATCAAAAATAGCCCGGATGCTGCTCTGTGTTGAGTGGTTCTGGCGCTTTTTATACATTACGCCTGTTCTTTATTCGTCATTTGGATCTCTATTGTGTCGTCCCGCGCAGGCAGGAAACCATTTTTTCAGTTACTTCCTAACTTTGTCTCAAGAATGGGATTCCTCACTCGCGGAAAACGACACAATTGAGATCAGTTTGTTCAATACCATACATCTCTGTTGATTGCGCACAAATATGTCCGGATTCGTCAGAGCCCTGCGAAAGACGGGAAGCCCATGCACAACATGGTACATTTATCATGTATCCGTTAGCCTGATGACCTATTACAAGGCCTGTGATGATGCAAGCAAGCCGAGAGACGCAGGCTTTGATTTTTTTGCCCAAACCATATAACCCGTTATAGCCAAACCTGTATAAATCAGCATTAAAATGCTATGAAAGGGAAGGGTTTTACTGAAGTACAGTATGGCGTAGAGTGCATCGGTGATAAACCATAAAAACCAGGTGGCTATAATTTTGTGGCACATTAACCATTGTGCTACCAGACTCATAGAAGTAGTGGCCGCATCGAGAAAAGGAACCGTAGAGTGAGTGAATGTGCGTAGCAAATAGGCAATAAAAAGAAACATCGTAATCAGGGAGAAACCAAGAACAATCCATTGCTGTTTGTTGAGCTGCCCAATGGGGGGGGGTATTGAGCTATTATGCACAGTGTCTTGTCTATACCATCTGAACCATCCATAGCACATACTCAGGAAATAAATGAATTCCAACGCTGTATCCGCGTAAATACCTTTCTGCCAATACAGCCAACCATTAAGAACTGTAGCTATCATCCCTATAGGCCAGGCTTTGTTATTTAATCGAATAAAATAATAGGTTGATAATAAGGATGCTAAGGAGCCTGTTAAATCTAACAGCATGGTAAATACCTTGGTAATGACGCAACAAGCTCAATTCTTGACTATGTTTTGTTCATTAAAAAATGATCTATATCATATTTTAATTAAATGTGACAACTGAGAAAACAGCAACGAGCACGGTTGCCCTATTAAAAAAGACGTCTTTCCGACCGCTGCAAGGAATCTCCTGCTGCTGATTAGGTGGTTTTTTGAACTTGATTGGATAAGCACATTACAGATTGTCATAGCTCCTATTCGGCTACGATAGTTTCATCTCAAAAATGGGAAATTAGGTGAGGATCTGCTACTCTTTATTAAGGCAACGGATTTTTAAGGAGAAAATGATGTATAAGAGGGTACTATTTGCTACTGACTTTGATGAAGTTGGGGTTAAAGCTGCCGCAAAAGCAAAAAAAATTGCAGACGAAAATGGCGCTGATTTAATTCTTGTCCATGTTGTTGAACCTATACCTGCCTATGCATACCCTGGATTTGCTGGATTTGCTGAGGTTGAATTATCTATTCGAGAACAAGCAGAAAAAGAGCTCGGTGAATTGGCTGATCAATTAGGCGTTGATGAAAAACACCGCTTCATTGAGTTTGGCTCAACGAAAAATGAAATATTAAGAGTTGCAACGGAACATAAGATTGATTTAATTGTAACTGGAAGTCATGGCAAACACGGTTTGTCTTTATTATTGGGTTCTACTGCAAATGCAATTTTACATGGTGCTGAATGTGATGTCTTAATTGTAAGACCAAAAGTAACTCACAAATAACTTTTTTATTCCTTGGCGTTGTCTCAAAATAATCATCGCGTACATTAATAAGACAACCTCAAGGAATGATGATTTCAATCCGCATCAGACAAAAATTAATTTCCGCTATATTTCTCAATAAGCAAGAAAACCAGTATACTATATCTCTTTAATTCGAATGATTTAATCGATTAATGAAATTGTTGCGTGGTGTTCAACATCCAGCTGAATTTGATAAGGGCGTAGTAGCTACTATCGGTAATTTTGATGGCATCCATTTGGGTCATCAAAATCTGATTAAATCCCTAAGAGATAAAGCTGATGAGATGAAGTTACCTCTGGTTCTGATTTTATTTGAACCACAGCCCAGAGAGTATTTTCAACAAGACAGTTCTCCTGCTCGACTCTCCAGCCTAAGAGAAAAACTGGATATGTTAAGGTTGTGTCGAGTCGATTACGTCTACTGTATCAAATTCGATGACGCACTTGCTAAAACGACAGCCAGTGATTTTGCCGTTAAATATTTATTTAACGCTTTAAATGTGCGTTTTCTTCTTGTAGGAGAAGATTTCAGATTTGGCATGAACAGGTCAGGCGATCTTCAGCTGTTGCAAACGCTGGGGGCACAATACTCCTGTCAGGTTACAACCTGTGCTGATTTTCTTATTGAACATGAAAAAGTCAGTTCTACTAAAATCAGAGAGGCATTGCAAAAAGGTAATTTGCGTTTGGCTGCAACGTATCTAGGCAGGACTTACAGCTTGTGCGGCAGAGTGATTCGAGGTGACGGGCGAGGGCGCCAGTGGGGTATCCCTACCGCTAATTTAAGTTTGCATCGCTTATCATTACCCTTAACAGGAGTGTTCGTAGTACAGGTAACGGTGGATAGCAAACTGGTTTACGGTGTTGCTAATATTGGAAAACGACCAACGGTAGATGGAACTAAAAATATATTGGAGATACATTTATTTGATTTTGATGAATCAATATATGGAACGCTCTTGCAAGTGTTTTTCTTGCACAAATTGCGTGATGAGGTTAAATTCACCTCAGTGGATGCTTTAATTACGCAGATACAACTTGACATTGCGGCGGCAAAAACATTTTTAAATGTGCAGTAATTTTAACTGCAGAAGAACCGTCAGAAATTTAACAAATTCGCAGAGTAGGCATCAATGGCAGAATATAAAGATACATTAAACCTTCCTAATACTTCATTTCCCATGAAGGCAAGTCTGGCAAACCGAGAGCCAGAAATGCTAGCTGATTGGAAAGCCAAAGGCTTGTATGAGCAAATTCGTAAGGCTCGTAGTGGAAGCAAAAAATTTATCTTACATGACGGCCCTCCTTATGCTAATGGGCATCTTCATTGTGGTCACGCACTGAATAAAATTCTTAAAGACATCATCATTAAATCCAAATCCTTTAGTGGATTTGATGCTCCTTTTGTTCCGGGCTGGGATTGCCACGGGCTACCCATCGAGCTTAATGTCGAAAAGAAAGTAGGAAAAGCAGGCTCAAAAATTACTGCCAGAGAGTTTCGTGTTAAATGCCGCGAATACGCCAGCAGCCAAATTGATATTCAGCGAGATGAGTTTCAACGTCTGGGTGTTTTTGGTGATTGGTATAATCCTTATGTGACTATGGATTTTCGTTATGAAGCTAATATAGTCCGAGCGTTGGGATTAATGATTAAGAACGGCCATTTACAGCAGGGTTTTAAGCCAGTGCATTGGTGTATTGATTGTGGCTCTGCCTTGGCTGAGGCAGAAGTTGATTATGAAGAAAAAACATCACCATCAATAGATGTGGCCTTTAGTGCTGTGGCTCCTGATAAATTTATTAACCGTTTTGAATCTACGGTAGAACTTAAGCCGGTAATTCTCCCTATCTGGACAACCACACCGTGGACTTTACCTGCTAACGAAGCAGTCTGTTTACATCCAGACATAGAGTATTCGCTGCTCGATGCAGGAGACAAATATTTGCTCATTGCCTCTGAACTGGTTGAGTCAGCAATGACACGCTATGGTATCAGCGAATACACAATTTGTGGTTCTGTTAAAGGACAGACATTTGAACTGTTACAATTGAATCATCCTTTCAATGAACGTCAAGTTCCTGTGATATTGGGAAGCCATGTCACTACTGATTCTGGTACTGGTTGTGTTCATACGGCTCCAGCACATGGCCCCGACGATTATTTGGTAGGTAAATCTTACAACCTGCCTTTGATTAACCCGGTTAAAGCTAACGGTTGCTTTGCTGAGGATGTTGCGTTTTTTGCTGGAATTTCAGTATTAAAAGCCAATGACATGATTTTGGATAAATTAGCGGAACAAGGTGTCCTTTTAGCAAGAGAAAACATCCGACACAGTTACCCGCATTGCTGGCGCCATAAGTCCCCAGTGATTTTTCTGGCGACACCTCAATGGTTCATTTCTATGGATAAATCCAATTTACGACAAGAGATCATCCGGTCAATTGGCGAAGTGAACTGGGTGCCAGATTGGGGTAAGGCCCGAATCAGCAACATGGTTGAGAACAGACCTGACTGGTGTATCTCAAGACAAAGAGCTTGGGGAACACCTATGCCTTTGTTTGTACATAATACGACAAGAGAACTACATCCTAATACTTTGGAGCTTATTGAAAAAGTAGCTCTGATGATTGAGCAATCAGGAATTGATGTCTGGTTTGAATTAGATGCAGCTGAGTTACTTGGTGATGATGCGCAAAATTACGATAAAATTAATGACACCATGGACGTTTGGCTGGATTCGGGTGTTTCTCATTTTAGCGTATTAAAACAAAACAAAGATTTGGAATTTCCTGCAGATGTATATTTTGAAGGTTCTGATCAGCATCGAGGCTGGTTTAACTCTTCGTTAACCACATCAGTTGCAATGAATGGTGTTGCACCATATAAAACGGTGTTGACGCATGGTTTTACTGTCGATGCCGAAGGCAAAAAATTATCGAAATCCAAAGGGAACTATGTCGCTTTGGATAAATTGGTGAACCAGAATGGCGCTGATATATTACGTTTATGGGTTGCCTCAACTGATTATCGCAATGAAGTGAGCATTTCTGATGAAATCATTAAGCGTAATGCCGATGCTTATAGACGAATCAGGAATACAGCCCGTTTCTTGTTAGCTAATCTTTTTGATTTTGATCCGACCAACGACAGCGTTGCATCAAATGACTTATTAGAGCTGGACAAATGGGCAATCAAACGTTGCCAATTGTTACAAGAAGAAATTGTAGCTGCTTACGAAGCGTATCAATTCCATGTTATTTATCAGAAAATCCATAATTTCTGTGCTGTTGATATGGGAAGTTTTTATCTGGATCTGATTAAAGACAGGCAATACACTACTGCAAAAGACAGCGTATCGCGACGCTCTTGCCAAACAGCTATGTATCATATAGTAAACGCTTTTACTATATGGCTGGCACCTATATTATCCTTCACAGCGGAAGAAATATGGCGCGTTATTCCGGGGCATACTGACGAGTCTATTTTCCTGGAACAATGGTACAATGCCTGGCCTGAATGTGAGGCCGTAAATATGGATGATTGGGAACAACTACATCAAATACGAGATGAAGTAAATAAAGCTTTAGAAGAGACACGACAGAAAGGTGAAATTGGCTCTGCTTTGGCCGCTGAAGTCAATTTATATGCTAATCCTGATGTTATGCCTAAGCTGACGCGTCTGGGTGAAGAATTGCGCTTTTTATTAATTACTTCTGGTGCTAAAGTAATACCTTCCAGTAATGCTCCAGTTGGCCTGGCTGTAACTGAATATGGTGTATCTATTGAAGTAATCGCCAGTGCTCATGAGAAGTGCGCACGATGCTGGCATAGAAGGCCTGATATAGGTCAAAACAATGAACATCCAGAGCTGTGTTTGCGGTGTGTTGGCAATATCAGCGGTCACGATGAGGTGAGACATTTCATATGAAAAAATGGCATTGGTTTATACTCAGTATTTTAATAATTATTGCTGACCAAACAAGTAAATACTGGGTTGGTCTTCTATTAACGCCATATAAACCAATGCCAGTCATGCCTATGTTAAATATTACATTGGCTTATAATACTGGGGCTGCTTTTAGTTTTTTGAGTGGTGCTGGTGATTGGCATCGCTGGTTTTTCGCTGGATTCAGCCTGCTTGTCAGTATCATTTTGGTGATCTGGCTATGGCGTACTCCTGCTCAGGCTCGTATGCAATCTGCTGGTATCAGCCTTATACTCGGGGGCGCTTTAGGCAACCTGATTGACCGTGGATTACATGGTTACGTCATCGATTTTATTGATGTATATTATAAATATCATCATTTCGCTACTTTTAATATAGCTGATAGCGCTATATGCATTGGAGCTGGAATCCTGATTTTAGACTTATTGATTCATAGAGAGTAATCCTTACTCTCTATGCTTTAACATTACATGATACTGCAATTTATACTGTCTTTATTACTTTCTTCTTTTGATCGGGGCGTGTCAGTCTTTTTAGACTCTCGTGATGGCACATCATCTTTGGGTGGGGCCATTAACGTTAAGGAATGTCTCCGTTCACTCTTGGCGTTCAATGAAACGAGTAATGCCGTAAACCCTGTATTATCTGATGTATTGTTATAAACCAGCTTCTGAATGTCGTTGATCAGAGTTTCCAGTTTTACATACAGTTCCATTTTTTTGATTTTCTGGCTGCAAAATTGTTCATAAGCGGTAAGAAACTCTTTTTTATATTGTTCATTATTCACATTAATTGATTTTGGGCTTTCATTTGTTAAATAATCATCTACAAGTTTTTGTAGTTTACTGCTTACTTCATTAATTTTTACCTTTAATGTAATCAGAGCATAAGCTTCTTTTAAAAAGTCATAACATTCTTCTATGGCATAAGGTACAAAATACGTTGTTCTAACATTTTGCTCTTTATCAGCAATAAGCAGAGGTTGTATCAAATGACATAAACATGATGCAGTTTTATTACTTCTACACATAGGTATCCTTAATGAGTGCACTTAGCTATTAAAATAACCATTAGTACTTATTATATGCTTCTATATTCATATAGAAGCAAATCAAAATGACTTCAAAAGGTCCATTATAGCAAAAAAATACCTTTGATGATCATTTTGATATATTTCTGTACCGTATTGGATATTCGAGGATACTTACCCATGAGCTGGCATCAGGTAAAAAATTGCCCATGGGTTAAACACGTAATAAGTGAAGTGGATAACTAAGCGAATACAGTAGTTGATAGTGCCATCAGTTGTTTTTTATCTGGGTTATGGATGCTGACCGCTACAACAGCTGGTAAATTAAGAAAATGTTCCGCCTCTTCCCATTCTACCTCAATAGGGAATAAATTCAGGCTCGGTAAATATTTGTTAAGCAGTGTACAAAAGGCTAAGGAGGCTGGTAGGGGGCGAATCTGATGAATACCCAAGCTTAATGCTGCCATCGCCTCTGAAAGGGTTGCTATGCCAGGCAAGTAATTCATCGAATAGACGTTTGCTGTTTGAGCAATCGCCGGTAAAAACCCTGGGCTTGAAGCAAAGTGCACTCCTGCATGGTAACAATTTTCTAATTGCTGGGTGTTAATAATGCCGCTGGCTCCAATGTGTAAGCCGGGGTTTTGTTTGACTACTCGAGACAGCATTTCGGGATCTGTCGAGTTAATTTCTATTGCGGTAAAACCTGCATTCTTTGTTTGTTCTATGCGTTCAGCTAATAAATTATCAACATCCAACGACACTATTACAGATTGGGTAACCATGAATTTATCTATAAGCATGTTTTATTTCCATTACTACCGCATGATTTTTCAATGTTAGAAGACTTGAATTAAGTTGGCAAGTACATTAGCACGTAAAATACGTATTATAAATGTGGCCGTAAATTTGTTGTATCTCATTCTTCATGCAACTAGAGTCTATTGATATTTGTGTCAAACAATCCTGGTGTGACTTGTACCAATCTAATTCTTCGACTAATATCTCTCCGCTCGTTAATATATTTCTTTTAATATCCGCGAGTTATTCTTCTATAACGTTTCTTTTTTGTCCCGTACAAAGGGGGACAAGATACAACATTGAATACTTAATTTTTAGACCATGGACTCGTATTTGATTAAGGGGTATAGATTATGATGATTCAGCGACGATTAGCTGCAATGCTACAAGAGCTTCCTCGCCTCAACTTAATTAACCTTTTAATTTTTCACAGTATATTCTGGTTTTCTTTTACTTGTATAACTCATATCGGAAAAGGCATTCATCATGATATGGCTGAAAATTATGCTTGGGGACAGGTATTTGAATGGGGTACGTTCAGACATCCTCCTTTAATTGGATGGATAACCGGCTTATGGTTTAGTGTGTTTCCTGAACATAATATGACCTATTTTGCCTTATCTTATTTTAACGTAGGTATTGCTTTGTGGGGGATAGTTCGGTTAGCACAATTATTTCAAAAAATAGAAAAGGGTACACAAGAAGATTTTATATGGTGGGTTTTAGCTTTAAGTGTTTTAACAATTGCCTATGCTACTGCATCAACATCAAGATTTAATCCCAATACGTTATTACTGCCTTTATGGCCGTGGACGGCTTATTTTTTTATTTCAAGTATCAATTATTCAGGTAGATATCAGTATCTGACAGCTCTGGGACTTGGATTTATGGCTTCCTTGTGCATGTTAGGTAAATATTTTTCAGGGGTATTGTTACTCAGTCTATTTATGATTTCTTTTTCTAGCAACGCTTATCGACGGTGGTATCGTACTCCATATCCTTATGTATCATTGCTTTGTATGGTAGTGACCTTTATGCCACATGTGTTGTGGTTATACAAAATGCAATTTCCATCAATCGAATACATGAACGATAAAATGTGGTTAGAAATCAACCCAAGTCAATTAATCAGTTTTGCTTTATCAGGTTTCTATTTTTTTATCCTCCCTTGGTCTTTGTTCGTTTATTTTCGTTGCAGGAATGATAGAGAGGATGTTTCTGGCAATGGAACTAAATTTACTAAAAAAAATCTGGATGTCTTAGCATTACTAGTAATACTTCCGGCTGCGAATGCTTTGGTGTTTGCCGTTATATTTCATGCAGCTAAGGTGGGCTCATCTTTTGCTTATCCTATTTGGTTCGCACTTCCAATACTGCTGGCCGCGTTATTAAAACCATACATCAATCAGAATAATACCCACTTACTGTGGCGAATAATGCTGCTTTTTTTGGGGGGGGGATTGCTTTTTTATCATGCATCTACCTTTGTGTTGTGCTTTATAAGCAAGAATCAGAGTTTTATGTGGGCTCAAAAGAAATGGCTCAAGCTATCCTGAAAGAATGGAGAAAGGAAATTCCCGGTGAACAATTTAAATGGGTTGCTGGGTTATGGGGAGAATCTGCTTCTTTAGCTTTTTATTTGCCAACTCATCCTAGAGCTTTACCAGGATTCCCTGATAGGAGGCCTGCGTTAATAAACCCTCATTTGAAATGGAAAACAGAGTATGGCGTGCTGCTTTGTTCTTTTTCTCAAGAGCAAGGAGATTCATATAGCGAGTGTGGTTATCAAACGGAACAGTGGTTGAATAAACACAATCAGCATGTTTTGAAAAGAGTTATTTGTTATAAATCACATGAATTAATATCGTATCGATCTAAGGAGGAGTGCATCACTGCATATTGGTATCTTGCTTCGAACGCGGCGAAAAATATGGTATAGGTATTTTGCAGCATGACAGATGTGGGACTAACTAAGAATGTATTTTCTATTCCCCGCATCAAATCACTCATTTGCGGGGAATTGGAATGAGGTTTATTTAAACGGGTTCGTGCTAAATGGGCTTGGTGAAAAGACAGGACGTTCTTCTGGAGTATCTTCCTTCTCTGGAGTCATCGCTTGTTTTGCCTCATTTAATTGTTTTAAATCACCGGGATTCGTAATTTTAGTAACACCTGGTTTCGTGGAATCAATGCCAAAACGTTCAAGATTTTTTAGCATGGATTGCATGGTCTGGAATGGTATATTTCCAGTTCTGGGCATGTTTACAAACTCCATTTGTAAATAGGCATTGGCTGCAATTCTATTTTTTCCTGGGGCTTGATTCGCCAGATTAATCAAGTCTTCACGCGATACGTGAGTGGCTTGTTTTAATTCCTGTAATCGGCTTTTGAAGATATCCGTCGGAGTTGCCTGACTAGCTTTTGCTGCCGTAGGCGCACTATTCGTTGGTGTTGGTCGCGGGGTGAGGGCCGGTCTCATTTGCTCCATTTCAGGTATATCCTGATTTGCCTGCTGGAGGAGATTTCCTCTATCTGCAGTCAGTTGTGATATCTGGTTACCTATTAATAGTTTATGTGCCTGAGTGTCTTCCTGTAATTTTGAAACAGTAGCAACTTCTTGGCTGTGCATGGCATTTTCCATCACTTTATTATGCTGTACTACTTTTTTCACTGCCATGGCTTCTGGGTTTTGTTTCAATGCCTGGAAGTTGGAATGTGCTGCTGCTTTGGCTTGAGGGTCACGTTTGATGGCATCCCAAACCTCATTAACACTATCATCTGTTGCTTTTATTAAATGCACTACACCTTGGTCGTCTTTAACCAGTTTTTGATCTCGATTCAGAGTAAAGTATGCGTCTTTAATTGAGGAAGGATTGCCATCAATATCTGCAAAATACTTATTATTGTTATGTACTTCAATCATGTCATGCCAACAGGCTGCTTGCAGTTTTAATCCAGTTAACGCGTGTAATAATGCTGTGGCTTCATCCTCTTTATTTTCGTTAAGCAACCTGCCTATCTCTTTAGAATATTTTTTCATTTTACCCGTCAGTGCTTTTAATTTCAGCTCGATGTCAGCTAAACTTAATTCTGGATTTGCATCCAGCTCTTGTTCAAAAAGGGCTAAATTAGCATCGTAAATATCATACTTTGCTTCAAGATGAGCAGCTTCATTTTCTAATTTAGCCATTTTTCCATCAAGCTTGATTTTTTTGGCTTGAAGAGCTTGCAGTACTTCTAAATAACTGTCCAAGGTATTATCAACGCCTTGAATGGCCTTGGGAATTACAGTACTTGGTGCTTCTGGGGTATGAGTTTTTGCATTTTCAATCGCTTTCTCATTTTGTTGCATTATTGCTTCTTTTACTTTATCTGATGCATGAGCTTTTGATTCCAAATACCACATAAAAAGCGTCGCCTGAATCTTATTTATTAATAATCGATGTTCTCGTTGTTCAAATTGCAACTCTTCCTGGATGGCTTTATCATGTGACAGCTTGGCTCCCATTTCTCCAATAACTGCTTCACCGGCTGGTGAGTGTAAAAATTTCTTTACGTCTTCTGGAGTTTTTAGTCCAAAACGACCAAGATTAAGGGTTGGTCTAAAATCCTCTTTGGCTTTTGCATCAGAACCTGTGTCATTATTTTTGTCTGCTTCAAAAATTGAATCTACCCATTCATCCAGAGTTAGATTCTCAGCATCAAGAGCAGTTTGTTCTCGAGAGGCGGATAATGAACTGGATTCATTTGGTTTTTCTGTGCTCATCTTGGCAAGATTAGTTAATTCTACAGAGTTTTGAGCATTCTCTAATGGATTTAAATTTTTGTCATCGGCCATAAATTGGATCCTTTTTACACCCAGTTAAGTTAATTATACACAAATATGATCAAATAAGCATCAGCTTTTTTGGGGAGTGCTTTATGCAATGATCAGTGCAGTGCACGTGTCGCTCTCTTAAACATTTTTGTATGCAGTTGATACTATTTTTTTAGAGGCTATTCATACCTCATTTAATTTTGCTAGTTTATCTTAGGTATAACTTATGAATTTTGCAAATTAGAATGTAGCAGGGAACAAAATCAGGACCATGACTGCAAACTGGGTATCAATAATTCTTCATCTCTTGTATGAACTCTTTGCTGTGATTGCGAAAATAATTTTTGATAATGAGCTGGAGGAACATCCTTTTCTTCTAACAGTTGATGTAATAAACAATGGCTTTTCGAATGAGGCATTAATTCCATGCGTCTCGGATCGCTAGAGTAGTATTGCTGATCACTTAACAAGGTATGCAACAACTGGTCTTCTTGGTGAAAAGCCCAATTGAATAACTCACTACGGTTTATTTCTATGTGTAACAAAATATATTGCTTTGCCTCACCTGCTTTATTATCAATCCAATTACACCATGAGGTCAGGGCAGACGCACTGGATGAAAATAACAGACCTATTGAACTATCCCAGTATGCTCCAAAATTACTTAGCAAAATTCCTGAGCCATACGCAATGATTCTACTGACCGGATTTATAATCGTCAGCAAGATACGTACTGATAATAATGCTGTATCAAGCAAGGGAAGAATGAGTACGTTTTTTATCAGTTGGAATGGAGGTAAAAATAGTATTCTAATAATGTTAATGGCTAAATTAGTTAAAAGTGAATCAGAAAATGTTCCTAAAGGGGAACTAAAACCATACAAAGGCGACAGTTGGTATTCAGCAATAAAATTATTAAAGGAAGGCCTTTGGGCGATTTCTATTAATATGCGGCCTATGCTGCTGATGTTTCCTGCGATAGCCAGCACCATACTTATAAAATTGGTGATACCTCTAAATGGAACATGAATTAATAAAGCACTCCCTTCAATTAGAGGGATCGTAAGAAGTGTTAATACCAAATCTACAGAGGCAGCCAGGAATTGTTTGCCCGATTTTTTTATCTGTTCAGAACTTTTTTTCCATCCATTGATAAACCCGTTTTGATAACCGTAAAAATACCATTCAAAAAATGGGGCTATGCTTATTTTTGCAGAAGTGATGATGTTTTTACATAACCATTTACAAGTACCTAGTAGCCAATCATCACCTGGGTGCATAATGATATCGTATAATGCTCCACCGCCTTTGCCTCCTAATCCAGCATAAGTGGGAACAGGAAACTCGCCCATTTCATCTTGTAATTCAGGAATTGCCTTGGTTATACCATAGCCCAGACTAAGGGCTAATGCGGCGATAATTGCAATTTCACCGGGATCTTCTTTGAACAAGGTTACTGCATCAACAAAGAATTTATCGAGGCTGCCACCTGCTATTATACCTTGCCATAAAGTGGCCGAAGCAGAAATTGCTTCTGATATCTTACCATGGCTAATCCATTGAGCCAGTTTTTGAGTGGGTTCAATACCAGAAATCAACCCGCCTAAATGTAATTTGGTTAAAAGAGATGTCAGAGCTTCGGGGTTGAGTACAGCGCCTGCACCATATAGATAAGCAGCCATTGCCAAAGAACCTATCATAGGATTGCGTTCGCTAGCATCTATGAACAAGCTACTTACATGGCGCAATACTCCTAAAATTCGATGCAGCGGATTGTCATAAAGTGGAGGACTTGGTGGATGGTTGGCGCGGGCAATGACATAAGGCGAGTTATTAATGTGTTCTTTAATAAATTCCTCTAGTGTTTGGCCATTGGCTAATAAGCCTTTATTTTCTAGTGCAGCATGTAATGAACCACGTATTTTGGTATATGGCTCGTTAAAATGAGCTGTCGCGTCCTTATTTTTATCTTCATGAGTTGCATGTACATGATTCATAAAGTCTTCATACAGATCATGAACAATGAATGATTTCAAACGATTATAAAAATTTTGGAAAAATGCTGGGATGCGAGAAACAAAAGCACTAAGCCTTAAACTCAGACGTTCAGGAAGATAAAGATGGCGTTTACTAACCTGGCTTAATGTATATAAATCTTCCCCATCAGGTAAGGGATAAAATAGATTATCACTGACAAAGTAGTTCAGTGGGCATAATTTATTGTCTCGGCGGAGAATAATCTGCTTGGCTTTGGGGATTATCACCCAATTACCATCAGGAAGATGCGCCAGTATTTTATGTGCTTTCCTAACGGACTTTGCAATGGATGGTTCAGTTGAACTATTAGTTAGGTAGAAGACAAGTTCTCGTAAATCAGAGTATCCCTTTTGAGGGAGGCCTTTCAGGTTATAATAGGGTTTGATTCGAGTAACCGATATACCATCTGGATGTGTATCAACATGGGATTTATGTGTGGGTTTAGCATCGATAGATAGATAGTTTATCCAGTCTTGCCCATCATGCCATAATGAACGAAGAAAATGTTCCAGCTTGGCGAATCTGTTTGCCGGTATTTCAATAAGCTTTGGGGACGGAGTTAATTGATACTGGGTACAGATTACTCTTAAGGCATCATCAAGCTCATTGTTATTATGCTTAATATGAATTTCGCTGTCCCAAACAAAACATGGTTTTTCTGAATTATTTTTCTGAAATGTGTTGTGTTTACTAAAATCCATTTGATCCTGGCGCGATACCCTATAAAAGCGATTAAATTGGAACTTCTGCGCATTTTTGTAAGCGTCATAAAGCACTGATCCTAAGGCGCCTTCAGAAATTACCGGGTTATTGGCAACCAAACGGTTTCCATTTCTGCACTCATCTATAATGGACAGCACTTTACATCTTAATTGTTCCTGTTTTTTATATTCCTGGGGTTTGAGCTGTCGTTCTTCTTTTAACAATGTGTCGAGATCATTGATGCACTCATTGGCTAATTGACGTTTGATTTGTTGCTCAGGGGTTAGTGGGGGAGTGTAACTTTTCGAACGAATGCGATAACGATTTATTGTCGCTATTGTATCTGCAACTAATGACGAGGGGCGCTCTCCAGGGAGCTCTTTTAAAATCTGCGGGTTATGAGTAAACAACAGTAACTGCACTGTTTTTTTATTATGGTTTGCTATTAAACGTAGTTTATCTCCACCCGGGAGGAGATATTCCATGTTATAATTCCCATAAAGTACGGTGCCAGCTTCATAGCTGAACGCACTACCGGTTAAGGTAGGCATTTCTTTATGGGTATATGGTGTTACACGTAATGGGATAATTACTTGCGTATGACCATCCGTTGTCAAAAATTTTGGCATAAAATCCGTATCTTGTGCTTATATAAAAGTGTCCACAGCTCCAGAGTAATGGGTTTTAAGGAAAAAATGCAAGTGGCTTAGTTATAATTTTTACAACGCACTTTTAACTCGTTGTTCCAGGGATAAAAGCTGGATGTTTTATGATACGACTGTTAAAATGGCTTAAAAATAAACAGGAATCAATTTGAATGGCTAGTTATTGCGGATATATCGCTTTGGTCGGTAGACCTAATGTAGGCAAATCAACGTTGCTTAATCGTATTTTGCAGCAAAAATTAAGTATTACCTCAAAAAAACCACAGACAACCAGACACAGTATTCTGGGCATTCGTACTGAGAATGAGTATCAATATGTTTATGTTGATACACCAGGAATTCACCAAGGCAATAAAAAAGCTATGAATCGTATGATGAATAAAACGGCCATAAGCGTTTTGCGCGATGTTGATGTTATTGCTTTTTTAGTGGATGGTACCCATTGGGGTGAAGAAGATGAGTATGTTCTTGATTTAATAAAACAGTCAAAGGTTCCTTGTTTTCTTATCATCAACAAAGTAGACAAAATTGCTGAAAAAGATCAGCTTTTGCCTTGGATAGAACACATGAGCCAGCGCCATGAGTTTGTAGCGATTATTCCCTTGTCTGCAAAAACTGGGGTGCAGGTTGATGAGTTTCAGGAAATGTTAATTCCTTATCTTCCTGAAGGACCACATTTATTCCCTGATGATCAGTTTACTGACCGATCAACAAAATTTTTATGCGCTGAGTTATTGCGTGAAAAAATATTTCGTTTTTGTGGTCAGGAGCTGCCTTATTCCGTTACCGTAGAGATTGAATCGTTTAAGGATGAAGGAAATCTGGTGCGTATTCATGCCTTGATTTTAGTGGAAAAAGACAATCACAAGCGTATGGTTATAGGGGATAAAGGCCAGAAATTAAAAGAAATGGCAACCAGCGCTCGCCTGGATATGGAACAAATGTTAGGTAAAAAAGTATTTTTACAATGCTGGTGTAAAGTTAAATCCAATTGGGCTGATGATGAACGTATGCTAAAGCAACTAGGTTATGACAACTAAATCCCTGCAAGCCTGGGTAATTCATAAACAATGGTCTGGAGATACCAGTGCCAGAGTTGATTTTTTTTCACGTGAGCTAGGGTTAGTTCACTGTCTGTGCAAAGGGGGGCGAACCCCCAAAAAACAATCTCTGCTACAGGCCTTTACTCCTTTATGGGTTTGTGTCGATGAACGCCATGATCGTTATTATGCTAAAAGCATCGAAAGTATTTCTCCAATGCTTCATCTTGAAGGTAACTCCTTGTTCTCCGGGTTATACATTAATGAATTGCTGTACCACAGCTTACGTCCAATTTATCCTGATATAGAATTATTTAATGCTTATCTAATTACCTTAAATGGCTTGGCGTCAACTAGCAATCGATTAGAGATAGAGTCGGTTCTGCGCCGGTTTGAGTGGGCTTTGCTTAAGGCTTGCGGGCATTCGTTTTCATGGACAGTGGATGCTCGAACAGGACTTATTGTCTCTTCCGGTACTTATTACCAATTTGTTGCTGGAGAGGGATTTGTTTCCAGTAATAAGGGCATACCCGGTGAATACATTCTTGCTTTGGCAGAGGATAATTTAAATGAAGTCCCGTATCTTAAATCGGCGAAAATTATCATGCGTCAGGCCATAGATCATCTTTTGGGCGGAAGGACAATTAAAGCAAGAGCCTTATATATCCAGTAATAGCTTATAAGTGGAGGATGAATGGTAGTTTGGAACGAACTCCATTATACTTTCAATTTGATTTTTTCTGTGGTGTAAAAATGAACAAAGAGTTGTTGTTAGGTGTTAATATTGATCATATCGCAACGTTAAGGCAGGCTCGAGGCACTCGCTATCCAGATCCGGTGCAGGCCGCTATTGATGCTGAAGAGGCCGGAGCAGACGGTATTACCATACACATGCGCGAAGATTTACGCCACATTCAGGCACGAGATGTGCGGTTAATAAAACAAGTATTACAAACACGTATGAACCTTGAATTAGCGGTTACAGATGCGATGCTGGAATTTGCAGAAGAAATTTCTCCTGAGCATACTTGTCTGGTACCGGAAAAACGCGAAGAATTAACAACAGAAGGGGGCTTGGATGTTCTTACCCACCAAAAGACTGTGGAACAGGCTGTCCGTCGTTTACAACGGATGGGTAGTGAAGTCTCGTTGTTTATTGATCCGGATAAGGCTCAAATAAAAGCGGCTGCGGAGATCGGAGCACCGGTTATTGAATTGCATACTGGGTGTTATGCTGATGCGACGAGTGTTGAACAGCAAAGCAAAGAGTTAGAGCGAATTAAACATGCAGCAGAATATGCCGCAAGTTTAAATCTAATTGTAAATGCCGGTCATGGGCTTCATTATCATAATGTAAAACCTATTGCTGCAATAAAAGAGCTATTAGAGCTTAACATCGGTCATGCGATTATTTCTCGTGCTTTATTTTGTGGTTTAAAAGAGGCGGTACGTCACATGCGCCAATTAATGCAAGAAGCGAGACTTTATGTTAATGACTGATGATTGCTATCCGTATCACTGGCGGCTCTGGTGATGCGGATAGCACGACGCCTATGCTCTTTTGGTTGAAGGCAACCAGCGACGCATTTTAAATCAAATGTAGGTGTGCCATAACCCAACAGCTGGAGCTGTGCGATCACTACCGATAACGTGTCTGTTTTGCCATTTAAGCAGATATTTTAGACACGTTAGCCACCTCAACTATATTATTATCAGTCAATAGCTTTTCAAACTCTGCAACACTATGTGGTGTTGCCCAGAAATGAAAGGCATTTCGTTTTTCAGCGCAGACAGTTCGGATCTCATCAATATATAACTGTATTACTTCGGGAGTGCTCTGATGCTCATCACGAAGTCCCTTTTGTAGAGCTGTTAATTGTTGTGTTTTCCAATTACTGTTGCGATTGGTGCTTCGTCCATTGTGTTGATTTTTTATATTATCGATTAAGATATCTATGATATTAATCAATTTTTCTTTTCCAGAGACATCCGTTGCTGAAGCGTGTTGCGATACCTTATCATTTAATAGCTGAGTTTGATGAGTCGCTACAGAAGAATCTAACATTCTGTGATCCACCGCTGAGAGTGGCTGTGGTTCTTGTTCCATCAGGCGATTAATTGTACTTATAACATCATTCAGAATAACAGATAAAGCCTCATCCTGATTCACAACCGCATATTGTAATAAATACATAAGCGTTGTTATTTTAGGTGGGATAACATCGTGCAGCGCGTCAATTCGTACATCAGATAGAAGAGCTGCATAATGGCAAAATTGACTGATATTACATACTTGACGAAGATACGACGCATTATCTGGCTGTCTTGATTTGCCTTGAATGAATTCAAATTGGTATTGATGGTGATCGCCTAACGATTGTAAGAACAATTCGATTTGCACTTTGAACGAACGCGGATCTTCATCTGTTGCACCAATAGTATTATTAATAGCATAAATGGTTTGAGTATTTTTATCTAACAGTAAAAAGTGTTGATGCCCTCCGCCCAAATTGCGTAAATCGTTTTTAGCCCCGATAGTTTTTGCCACACCACGGACGTTAAAGGCTATTCTATTTTTTTCCAATAATTTGAATTTTAAAGTACCAACAATTAACTCTCCATTCGCCGAGTCTTGCAGGGAGTTATCTGTTGCTGTTGCAATGTCATTATCTTCAGTGCTGGCAGGAGTTCTTAGCCATAATTTAATTCCATTTATTTGATGTAATTCTACATAGTAGCCGCCAGAACAGAGAGGCACTCCTTCTTCATCTGTTGTTATAAGTTTTTTTCCAATTGCTGTCTGTTGGTTTTTAAGGCATAAAGAAATTTTTTGATGAAAATCCCGGTATTCATCGGCAAACAGCATGCTTAGATTATTCGTTAAAATGTTTTCTTCTAAAAAGCGAGCACAAATTTGTTGTTGTGCTAGTTGATTGCTATGGGTTTTCATCCGCAAAGGTATATCACGAATAAGAGGTATTTCTGGGGTTTTTGTAGGTAATATACCCATTTGCTGGAAAAATAATTGATAAGCTTTAATTACTGGATTTTGATCTGCCGTACCTGAAAAAAAATCTGGGGATAGCATTTCAAATTGTTGGTTGCTATCAATCAAATGTCCATTTACTGTAATTAAGCCACCGTCTAAGTCATCAATGACCAAGTGCTCTAATCGTTTTTCTATTTCATCCAGTTGTTCATAAAAGCCAGGCATGGTTATTAAGTTTCCTATAATGAAAAAAATAAGGGGAAAATGCTTATTGATTCAAATACGTGATAAGCACTTAAAAGACTTGCAATTATACCATGGTTGTTATTTTTGTTCTATTGGCGTTTATTTTGGTCATTATTACAGGGAGGGGAGAAAAGCTAAAAAATTTCATTTTTCGACCTTTATAATGGTAGAGTGATGTTATCGAGCTGATTAATGGTTACAAATATTGAAAGCCTTTCCAAAAATGCCTAATGGTGTAACGCCACTTTATTTTATACAAGCATTTTCAACTTTTTCTTTTGCGGTGCTGTATTGTTCACTAGCTTTATATACTACGAAACAATTAGGGCTGTCTAGCGTGTTATCCAATAGTATTGTCGGTTTATTTATTGCGTTTAACTATATTTTTCAATTATTAGGTGGCGTAATAGGTGGGCGTTATCTCACTAACCGTAGTTTGTTTTTTATGACCATTATCATTCAAAGCATCGGTCTGGTTGTTCTGGCTTTGGCTGATTCATCGTTGCTTTATATTGGCTTGAGTTTATTTTTGGTGGGCTGTGGATTAAATACGACTTGTTACAATAGCATGCTAACTCAGCGATTTGAGCAGAGTGATGAGCGGAGAGAAAGTGCTTTCGTTTTAAATTATGCTGCTATGAACATAGGATTTTGTGCTGGTTATATCTCCAGTGGATTTTTTGATTACACCAATCAATATCAATACTTGTTTTATATTTGTATCGTAACGAATGCTATGACGTTAGGACTTATTTTAAAGAATTGGCTGAATTTGGACGATGTAAATACTCCTTTGACTCAAATAAAACACAAAAGTCATTTTATATATAATAATTTAGGCGGAGTGATATTAACCTTAATTCTCATCCCTACGATGTATTTATGTTTTCATTCGGAACGTTTTAGTAATGGATTATTGGTAGTGCTGAGTTCATTGGTTTGTGGGTTAATCCTCATTTTACGGGTAAGACAAAAAAACAAAGCAGATAAACAGAAAATGAGCGCCTATTTACTTTTGGCCGCAAGCACATTTTTATTTTGGATGATTTATTTTACCGGGCCTATGGGCGTGACCTTGTTTATTAAAAATAATGTAGACAAGCATTGCCTGGGCTATGAGTTGGCAACACAATGGATAAGAAATATAAACCCTTTGGTTATCATCTTTGGCGCACCACTTATGGTGGCAATCATTAACAAATTAAAAGAGCAAGGGTATCAGGTTACTGTATCCATACAGTTTGTCCTGTCCTTTGCATTAATGGCTTGTTCGTTTTTCTCTCTTGCAGCCGGGATTCTTTATTCTAACCATCAGGGGTATACCCATCTTTATTGGGTAATTGTTTATATTATGATGCAAGGCATCGCAGAGTTGCTTTTAGCCCCGGTTGGATATGCTTTAATAGGTCGAATAGCGCCACCTCATTTACAAGGTATTTTAATGGGGAGCTGGATGTTGGTATCAGGCTTGGCCGCATTTTTTTCTCAGAATTTTTCTAATGCTATGGTCAAATCGGAACATTCTAATCCTTTGTTAACCAATGAAGATTTTTTACAGGTATTCAAGCAGCTAGGTGTTGCTGCGCTAATAGGAGCTATACTTTTATTTTTCCTGTCCAGGAGAATCAGAAATTATATTGATGTTTCAGATAACCTAGGAGAAGAGAATACTAAAATAGCGAGTTTGGCATAGAAGAATATAATAGATATTTCTGCGTCTTTGGTCTTAATAATGGCCTATCATCGGCCACCAGTATTCTTTCCCTCTTCTTCACTGCCATTAAGTTAAGAACAGTACGTCATCCTGAGCATGGCGAAGGATTGATCTCCTGAATCCAGGGAGCGTCGCTAGCTCCTCAGGATGATGGCCAAATCCTAAACTTAATGGCAGTGAGGGAGAGGGGGGGCGGAAATACTTAATATGTCGCGCATTAATACATGATGGGCTGTAGGTCAGGATCAAACCTGCAAGTGAATAATCTTATTGTAAAAAAAATCCCGGCGTAAAGCCGGGACTCAGGTAGAGGAGACGTTTAGTCGCGGCCTGAAAAAGCACTAAGTATATTAAGCAGACTAACGAACAGATTATATATTGATACAAACAGACCTACAGTTGCAGAGATATAATTGGTTTCACCACCGTGGATAATTGCGCTGGTTTGCAATAGAATCAATCCTGATGAAATCAAAATAAATGCAGCTGAAATCGCTAACTGTAATGCCGGAATTTGAATAAATATTCCTGCTATCATGGCTAAAAGAGCGACCATGACACCTACAAAAAGGAATCCACCTAGAAAGCTGAAGTCTTTTTTAGTGGTCAGAGCGTATCCGGATAAGGCGAAAAATATCATTCCAGTTCCACCTAACGCAGTGGCTATTAGTTGAGGACCGTTTGAGAATCCAGTCATGTAATAATTTAATAATGGGCCTAAGGTATATCCCAAGAAGCCAGTAAAGGCAAAGACACTGACAAGACCCCAGACACTATTTCGCAAAGCTTGGGTTAAAAACATCAACCCGTAAACACCAACAATCATCAGAAGTGGGTTCATAGGGCCGGCACCACTTGCAAAAGACATGTATGCAGTAAAGGCACTGAATATAAAGGTCAGGCTAAGTAAAAGGTAGGTATTACGCAATACTTTATTCGTTGCAAGCACGGACTCACTACGCTGAGTAAGGATTGTAACATCGTTTCGGTTCATCTTTAGGAACTCCAGTTGTTTATATTTAGTCTAGCATATCTGTGGGTAAGTTTCCTGTTTTCAAGATCAATACCTTAAATTTTATGGAACGCTTAGCCATCTGGATACTACAGACAGGTTATTATTAAGTTGAAAACACATTCATGTCAATTTTGTTTTTGGGTTCTATAGTGCTATATAGATATAGTAACATGCATTAATAATAAAAATATCACTATGGGGAACATTATGAGTCGGGTCGCTCTGATACAAATGGTTTCATCATCAAAAATTGATGAGAACTTGCAATACATTGAAAAAATGATGTTGCAGGCGAAAAATGAGCGGGCTGAGCTTGTGGTTCTACCTGAAAATTTTGCATTTATGGGGCTTAAAGAAACCGATAAAATTCAGATTGCTGAACTTTATGGGAACGGTCCAATTCAGCAAAAAATGAGTCAATTGGCTAAACAGTTGGGTTTATGGGTAGTTGCAGGTACTATTCCTATAAAAGGGGCTGGCACCAAAGTAAGAGCCAGTTCTATTGTTTATGATGATAAGGGCCAAAGCGTTGCGCGTTATGATAAAATTCATTTATTTGATGTGCGAGTATCTGAGCAAGAGGCTCATCAGGAATCTTCAACTACAGAGCGAGGCCATGATATAGTGGTCGTTGCGACTCCGGTTGGCAAAATTGGATTATCAGTTTGTTATGATTTACGTTTCCCTGAGTTATTCCAACAGCTGCAATCAAGAGGTGCTGAGTTATTTACCGTTCCATCTGCATTCACATCGATAACTGGTCTTGCTCATTGGGAAGTGCTACTCAGAGCAAGAGCGATAGAAAATTTATGTTATGTACTGGCACCTAATCAGGGAGGCTTGCATGAGAATGGACGACAGACATACGGGCATAGCATGGTAGTAGAACCGTGGGGGAAAATTCTGGTACAAAAAACTGAAGGAGCTGGCCTGATAACTGCTGATATCGATTTAGAAAGAGCACAACAACTGAGAAGACAATTTCCCTGTATTGATCATCATGTTTTAGCTTAATTAATTAAAGGCAATCAAATGACACAAGCATTAACTATAGCAAAAAAAATTCTTCTGGCTCCTGCTGCTTTGGATGAGTCGGGCATTGATAAATTATTTAAAACGATGATGAGCCATCATATTGATGATGCAGATCTGTATTTTCAAAGCTCCAGCTATGAATCCTGGTATCTCGAAGATTCTGAAGTGAAAAGTGGTTCCTTCTCTATTGATAAAGGAGTCGGAATAAGGGCTGTGAGCGGTGACAAGACCGGCTTTGCCTATTGTGATGATATCCTGTTACCCTCCATGCTGCGAGCAGCAGATGCAGCACGCTCTATCGCCCTTACTGGCTCAAGAACAGTACAATCCGTGAAAGTTGCCAGCGAGCCGGTCAGTCGTTATCAAGGGTTAAATCCGATAGACGGGATGAGCAAACAGGAAAAAATAGCTCTGTTAGAGGCAGTTGACCGAGAGGCCAGGAGTATTGATCCACGTGTTATTCAGGTTAATGCTTCTTTAAGTGGTTGTTACGAAGTAGTCATGGTTGCTGCAATGGATGGTCAGATGATGGCTGATGTCAGACCGTTGGTGAGCATTAATGTCAGCGTCATCGTTGAAGACAAGCACGGTAAGAGAGAATCTGCGCGTACCGGCGGTGGTGGGAGAGTTGCTTATTCTTATTTTACGCAAAAAGATATGGCTTTAGATTATGCACGTGAAGCTGTTCGTGAAGCACTGATTAATCTGGAAGCAAAACCAGCACCTGCAGGGACAATGCCAGTGGTTTTAGGTCCAGGTTGGCCGGGAGTTTTACTTCATGAAGCAGTTGGTCATGGACTAGAAGGTGATTTTAATCGTAAGGGCTTATCCGCATTTTCTGGTTTATTAGGGCAACAAGTTGCAGCTACGGGTGTTACTGTCGTCGATGATGGTACTTTAAAAGATCGACGTGGTTCTTTAACCATTGATGATGAGGGTACTCCATCTCAATGCACTACTTTAATCGAAAATGGCATTCTCGTTAATTACATGCAGGACAAGCTGAATGCTAAATTGATGGGGATGCAATCAACAGGTAATTGTCGTAGAGAATCTTACGCTCATCTACCAATGCCTCGCATGACCAATACTTATATGTTAGCAGGACAGCACGATCCGGAGGAAATTATTCGATCGGTAAAAAATGGTTTGTATGCTGTTAATTTTGGTGGCGGACAGGTTGATATTACATCCGGTCAATTTGTATTTTCTGCAAGTGAAGCTTATCTAATTGAAGACGGCAAAGTGACGCAACCAGTAAAAGGTGCTACTTTGATTGGTAATGGTCCTGATGTGATGAAAAAAATCAGTATGATTGGAAATGATTTAGCGCTTGATCGAGGCATAGGCGTATGTGGAAAAGACGGGCAGTCGGTGCCTGTCGGTGTAGGTCAACCCACTTTAAAAATTGATGCATTAACTGTTGGTGGAACAAGCCAATAGAAGCCTGAAGCAAAGGTGAGCATCAGATATGCTCACCAATAGCTCTTCATACAAAAACCAAATAAATCAAAAGTTAAAACAAACCCTAATATTTTTCAATAAGTTGGTCTAGACTAAATATTAAGTTCAGTTGACACATCAATTTTAAGAAAGGATGAATCATGCAAAATGAAACAATGTCTAACTCATTATTTCAATTACTTTTAAAAAATGAAAAGGAAGCTGCTGAGCGAGTATATTTAAGACAACCACGTGATGGCGTATGGCATGAATTTACTTGGGCTGAGGTAATGCTCCAGGCACGAAAAGTAGCAGGATTTCTGCATCAGTTAGGCATTGAAAAGGGGAGTCACATCTCTATTATTTCTAAAAATTGTGCTGAATGGTTCATCACTGATTTTGGCATTCATTTAGCAGGAATGGTCAACGTGCCATTGTTCGCAAACCAGAATGCAGATAGCGCCCGTTATGTATTAGAACATGCCGGGGTTAAATTGGTTTTTGTGGGAAAACTTGATGATCATCAAACTGTACGACGATTTATTCCTGAAAACTATATTACGGTTGGTTTTGATTATCATTCAGACTTAGAGCTAAGCCACAAGTGGTCAGATGTATTAGCCAGCCAACCGTTGGAACAATTAGTCGCCCCAGGACCAGATGACTTATATACGATTATATATTCCTCAGGTACTTCCGGAGCACCTAAAGGAGCTATGTACACCAACAAGGCTATCGCGAACTATTTAACTTTATTTCCGCAAGACTTGCTTCGAATCAGACATATGGATCATTATAAATTTATTTCCTATCTACCATTAGCTCATGTATACGAACGTTCTTCAATGCAATTAGGCAGTGTGACGATTGATTGTGATATCTCTTTTGTAGAAAGCCTGGATAAATTTGCTGATAATCTGAAGGAAGTTCAACCTGACTTTTTTACTGCAGTACCTCGTATTTGGGGGGTATTCAAGCAAAAAATAGAACAAAAACTTCCCCCAGCCAAATTACATCTTTTATTGAAAATCCCGTTACTTTCATCTTTGATTAAAAAGAAAATTGTCCATGGCCTGGGGCTTAATAAGTGTGTTAATTCTTTTTCTGGGGCATCACATCTACCTATTGCATTGATTGATTTTTTTGAAAAAATTGGCATTAACATCCAGGAAGGTTATGGGCAAACTGAAAATCTTGCTTATGCAACAGTCTCTTTATTAGATGAACGAAAACGCGGTTATGTGGGGACCGCAAGGATAGGGGTTAATATTAAAATTGGTGAAGATTCTGAATTATTAATTCAATCGCCTTGTTTAATGTCGGGATATTATAAAGACAAACCAAATACCGATAAGGCTTTTACGTCTGATGGGTGGTTACGAACTGGTGACGTGGCAGAAATTGATCCTGAAGGACGTGTCAAAATATTAGGTAGGTTGTCAGAAAACTTTAAAAATCAGACAGGAGAATTTGTCGCACCGTCACCTATTGAAAAACGATTTGCTTCTAATGGGATGTTGGAACAAATGTGTCTAGTGGGAAGGGAATTGCCTACAAACGTTCTATTGGTCAATCTGAATGAAACTGCTCGTGCAAATCCAGATAAGGACGAAATCAATAAATCGCTGCAGGAAAGCTTGCGAATTGTAAATTCAAAACTGGTAAAATATGAAAAAATAAGCCATATCATTGTGGTTAAGGATTTATGGTCAACCAACAATGACATGCTTACACCTACACTTAAAGTAAAACGAAAGGTAGTCGAACAATATTATAATAATATTATCCAGAATGCTTTAAGCAAACATCAGACTATTGTTTGGGAGTAATCTGGCTTGCGCGCTAAAAATGCCTGGCTTTTAGGTAAGCAATCATCTAAAGTCTGTTTTATTTTAGCGCCGTCCCTTGATTCAAGTACGAGACTCCAGGTCTGTTCCCATGCTTGAAGCAATGGGTGCCAGGGAGGACTCAGATCTTGATCGCAAGTCCAAAAAAACGTCCACCAGAGAGAGAAATAAAAACCGTAATTGATCTTTTGTTCTACTATGAAACCATGTTGAGAAAGCAAGGATTCTATCTCATCTGCCTGGAATATTCGGATATGATTTGGCGGTAAAAAATAACTTTCGGGAGCGAGCTTTTTTTGTATTTGCTCAGAGGCAGCTCCTGGGACGCTAATTAGAATCTGGGCGCCAGGTCGAGCTACGCGAAAAAGTTCAGCAACAAAAATATTAGGATTTTCAACGTGTTCCAATACTTCCATTGCAATTATCTTGTCCACAGAACTGGATTCAAGTGGTATGGGGTTTGCATCAGTCAGCAAACATTGTAATGAACGGGGATTGGCAGCACGAACACGTTGTTCGGCTTTGAGCATTTTTTCCGGATCAATATCCGCCAGAATAATGTGTGCGCCTTGCCGTGCACAAAAATGAGAAAATTGGCCTTCGCCACAGCCTATATCTAATAAAACCTCGTCTGTGTCAATTTTAAAACCAGTGAGCAACTCTCCTGTTTTGTTGTTGAACCATCCACTGAGTGTGCTGTCATGTAACCCTATATCAATAGTATTTTCCATCCGATTTCCCTTTTGTTTATACGGTTTCAGCCAGAGCATGTGACTGTCTTCTTATTTGCGTGTTGCCTTTATCCTGCGTGAATGTTTGAGGCATAACGGGAGGCAATCTTCTTTTGAATGCAATAAGATGTGGTAGTGCTCGTTTTTTAAAATTTACTTCAAATACTCTGTAGCTGAATTCTCCTGATACGCCACAAAAAAGAGTTGCTAGCCCGATATAAATTAATGCTGTTATTGAGCCAGGTTCTCTCGTAGGATAATAAAGTTGCAGTAAGGTCTTGGTTAATGCAAAACAAAACATATGACATAAATAGTAGGAATAGCTACGTTGTCCGATAAAAAGCAACAGTGATTTAATTCTGGAGGGAGGGAGTAGCCAGGATTGATTGTAAGAGGCTAATAACACTAAAATTCCGCTGATCATCACTGCTAAATTGTATTGCTGATCAGATGTCCCAATGTGTACCTCTTTTCCCATTGAAAAAGCAAGTGCGACAATGAGAAGGCTAAACAAAACAGTACGTAATAATAAGGACCTATTCAGGAACACCGGCATAACTGCCGTGTAATAAGGAGTTGTACTTAAAATGCCAATTAATATGCCTAGAACGAATCCTGAAAAACGAAGGCCAAATGGTGCTGCAAATGTTTCGCTAAATAATTGGAGAATCAATACTAGGGCTAATAAAGATGTAAGTCTGTGTTTCGAAAAATACACTAGGAAGGGGAATATAAAATAAAATTGTTGTTCTAGTGACAGGCTCCATTGCACGTTGTTTAAGCCGCACTCATAATGATTAAAGCAGGACATAAAGCGAAAGTTTGCTATTTGAAATAGTGCAGCAAAAGCTCCCTCAATACTTGCTTTCACAGGGCCAAAGGCGTTCGTCTGATTCAGAAATAATGAACCAGCAATGATTGCAAGCAGCCAAAACCATGCAGCAGGGAATAGTCTTACTGCTCTTTTACACCAGAAAAATAGCGCATTATTGATTACTGTCGTTTTGTTTTCCTGTTGAAAATCAGGATGGTAGAGTTTGGTTATCAAGAAGCCTGATATAACAAAAAATAAGGCGACTCCTGCTGTTCCGTCAAAATAGTTATAAAATTTGAATAAGGGTTCATGCTGCCAATAAATCAAATTAATTGGGAGGTGCTGTATGAAGACAATGATTATTGCAATGCCGCGTAATACATCGATATCCTTAACCCTTACAGTACTATTCATAAAACATCCGTATGTTGAATTGATTCAATAAATGGTGCTTGGCTCGTCAATCAAGTGACGTGATTCAAATACCTTTCCCTCTTTGTGGCAGGTATTTTTTAGAAAAACATCCAGTTTATCCTTTGATGAGTCAATGGAGCAGAGCTGCTGCAGTGTTTTTATGCACTGTTCAGACATGTGTTTATATCGTTCTTGTTCATATTTAGCCACATGATAGCTTTGGAGGTATGCATCTTTTAGTGATTCATAACTCAAGCGATATCTATGTGCTCTGAAACAGTTGCGTGTGTCTTGTGGCCAAGAGCAAATTTCTGGCTCCGAGCTCACGATGAACGCAACTTCATCGTTAATATAATCTTCCATTGCTGTGTGGCACGGCGTAATGGCGGGTTTTCCACAAGACATATATTCCATCAATGGTAAACATTGGCCTTCGGAATAGGATGTATTGACTACATAAGAGGAGTGAGCAATAAGGGCATTGTAGTGTTCCTCTTCTATGAATCCCTGAATGGCTATTACGCGACATTTGAAGGGTCGAAGTTTGCGAAATGTTTCTATCAGTGCTGCACATGACCATTCATGGCTACGATGAGTGAATTTTAGTATTAGTGTTGCATCTTCGTTGTTTATAAACGCGGTGCAAAAAGCAATAACCATCTCGAGCCAGTTTTTGCGTCCATCATAAGGATTAAATACTGAAGTGTAAATGATGCCTTTTAAACTGAGTTCACCTCTTGGGGGGAGTTCAGTTGTTGCATCGGATGAGGATTGTACCAAGGAGAGTACATTATTTTTCGTAAACTGGTATAAGGGGCTGAGGCGTTTTGTTATCGATCGTCGATATTTACGTAGCCGCCTATGGAGCTTGCTTTGGTTTTGATTATGAGCCCCATTTGGAGGAAATTCATACGGGATATAATTTTTACTATCAATGATGCGGCCTTTTATCGAGAGGGTGGTTTCATGCATCGAGGGGTTTTGCTTGCAATGAGCACGTATAGACTCAAAGCGATCCCATAGTGGAGCCCATATTGCTACGACAGGAAATTGATTGCCTAGTTGCCGCTTAACTGCATTAACTGTGTGGTTTGAGTGAACAATAGCACTACCTGTTTTCTGTAAGCACATGACCCAATTATGTTGAGGATGATTCTCCCATTCTTCGTCAGGAATGGTATCAAATTCCCATGCAAATACTGGAATCGTTGGGCATCGTAAGTTTAAACGTGTTTTATGAGGGGGGCTAAAAGAAAGAAACAAACAGTCTTTGCCTTCTTTCTTACAGGCATCATAAATGGCGTCTACTTCCAGTTTGGGGGTATGGATGATTTTGATTTCACCTAATTGTTCCAGCATGGGCAGGAAGTCTTTCAGGACAAAATAATAACTGTATTCTGGTAGGCCAAGGCTGGATTCAATAGTGCGTAAATTAGTCGCTGAATAAATCAAGAATAACATGGGCTCTCCAATAGCTTCAGTAAATAATATTCCTATGTTCCAAATGCTGGAAAATGTCGTATGAATTCCCATTTTTTTATGAGCTATTACAACTAACTTCGGGTGTCGTAGTAACTCAATGCTCTGAGGAATTGTTTTCTATTTTGAATCACCTCGAGCAAGTCGTGGTAATTCGGTACAGTTATTTTGCTGCAACCTATTGAGAGGTTACGTATTTTATGGAGGGCAGTATAAAACATTTACTATTGCAAGAGTAGATATTAATCATATAGAACTAATTATTTTAATGTTGCTCGAACTAAAATAGTTATTAATCTAAAAATTAAATTTACTCATGTCATATCATTTTTTTTTATTATAGTATGCAGTTACAAAATCCATGAAGATTGCCATTGTGTTACGGAACTATAATTTTATAAATTCAAAGCGGAATATTGAAAAAAGCGCGCTCATGATTTTTAGTAATGCCAAATTGATGTGGTCTCTCTTATTCTTGGCAGTACTATTATGCCTCTTGGTTGGTAATTTTGCAGAAATAAATGCTTTGCATACTGAAAGCGGGGATTTTGCAGCTGATTCACTGTTAATCCAAGATGCTAAATCTTTTAAATTACTAGTCGGTCATTATTCCTGGTTGGGATTCAATCACCCTGGACCCGCTATTCTTTATGTGCTTGCACTTGGTGAGCTCATCTTTTTTGATTGGTTACATATGGTACCGTCTCCATTTTCCGGTCAATTAATTGCGGTTGCTTTTTATAATGCGTTCTGGATTGTTTTGTTGGTTCGATTACTTTATAAAATAGTGCACCCAATTCATTTGTCCGTGTTATTTCTTTCCTTTTTTCTAGGATGTGCTGCTTTAATAAACCATACCTTTTATAGCGGTCCCTGGCCTCCAGCATTATTCTTTTTTCCTTTTACGGTGTTCTTGTTGGCTATAACGCTATTTCAAGAATCACGAGTAGATTCTTTATATTCTTTAGCACTTAGCATGGGAGTCTTAATCAATGGTTATGCATCTTTTATTGTGCTTCTTGGATTACTTTTTTCTTTTGCATTAATCTACAATTATTGGATCTATCCTGGAAATAATAAGATATTAAGTAAAGGCTATTTTATTGCGCATAAGAAAAATCTTGTTATTGCACTGGCTCTCTTTGTACTTTTTTTAATACCCATTTTTATTCAAACAGCTATTGATTTTCCAGGACCTCTTGCTGATTATATACGTTATGGCAGAGATGATAAGGGGCACAAATTCGTTGAGGCAATTCGTTTTGTTGCTTTTTATTGGGGAGGACTTCTACCATTGTCATTGGGAATGCTTGTTTGTTTTTTAGGAGTTCTATGTTATAAAAAACATTGGATAACAGAGCTCTATACATCAAGCATATGCTCGCTTTGTGCTACGCTGCTTTTTACTAGCCTGATTTTTCTTTATTATGCTAAAAATGGCGTAAGAGAATTACTCAGTACTTATGTGGGGTGGTTTTATTACGCAGTTCCGGCATTGTTCATTGCCATGTTTCTTGTTGTTGTGTTTCGAAAAATTAATAAAAAACAATCGTCGGTTTTATCTGCTTCTGTCTTGATTGCAGCATTCTTTTTTTTAGGTTATCAAAATTTCAGAGAAGTACGAGCAATTGCTCCCGCGATAACTCATTATCAACCAGATCTTATCCAGCTGTATGATGCGTTAAATCAACATAAGACAGAGGGAAGGCTTGTATTTAATTTCAATTATGACTCAAACGGCCTTGATCTATGGAGTAGTGTAATGGCTTTGGCCGCACTTGCTAAAAGAGAACATAATGATTTATTTTGTGTAAATAACAGTTGGCAGATTTCTTTTACCAAAGCAGCAAAATGCACTAAATTCGAAAGTATTCATAATAAGCACTTTTTTTTCCAACATTCTGATGTTATTTCTGATTTTAAACCATTTTTTAAGACGGATATCGTCGCTGTCTACAATGTTGAACGCTTTGATTTAACTCATGTAAAATTTATTTCTACGCAGGAACTACTTAAGTCTCCTACACAAAAAATATTCGAACATGGCTGGTCGGGATTGGAGTTTGATTATGTCTGGACTGAAGGTAAGCAATCCTCTATGGTGTTTAACTTGGATAAGGGGTTTTCCGGACAAATAGGCCTGGAACTGGTTGCAACATTGCCACAACTGGATTTTATTCAAGAAGTCAGTTTTTATATCAATGGTCAATATATTAAAAAAGCTCGTTTTTCCTTTGCAGATAACAGAAAGTTAATATTGCTGCCTGTTCATTCTTCGCCACAACAGATACATGTAGAATTAAGAGTAAAAAGTCCCGTATTGACGATTAAAGGAATATACCTGGAGAAGAAGCGATTAGGGGTTGCACTGTTTGGGGTAGCGATTAAACCAAGAAACCAACAGGCTTGAGAAAACCTGTCGTTGCGAGCTTTTGCTAAAATCCTGCTTCCCTTTGCTCGCAAAGACGAACTTATTGCGAATTAAAATTTGGTTTGCAGGACTTGGAACCAGACGCATTTTACACCGGTTTTATGCGCCCGTTCTTTATTTAATACAAAACTCCTAAAGCATACCAAAATGGTATGGATGCCAGGATTGCAAATAATTTGATCAGGCTAAACCAGGCATTTAATTTCAGAAGAGGTTTCATATGAAAGTTATCATTGCGCTTCAGCAACTCTTCAAAACAGAGAAAATAACTGGACTGATATGGAAATATCCAGGCTTCTGTTGCCATTAGAATGACAAAAGCGATGATCCAGTTGTTTACTGGGCTTTGAAGAGCAAAGGGAATAATTGCTGTAAAAAGTATGGCTGGTGCTATCATCGTTCCTAAAAATAAACCGCCTATCCAACTGATGATGTAAATCAAAGTGATAAAACAAGCTACGTTGCTTTGAGCTAAATGAGTTAGCCAATTAAAATGATGGATTAACCAAACATCGATGCCAATATTCTGAATGGTACGCATGACTCCAATAATGGCACCAAAATAGAATAAGAAGCTCCAATTTATTTTGGTCTGTATTTCTTTGAAATTTAAGGCGTTGCTGCTCATTAAAATGATAAAAATTGCAAGACAGAGCCAGGCAGCAGAGATATTCAGCCATGTTGAGCATAGGGTTCCTGCTGTAAATAATACAACGGTAGCTATGGCCTTATATTCGTTAGAAGAGAGCGTTCCCATCGAATACAGTTCTTTTTTTAATTTATAGTGATTGAGATTTAGATCCTTGGTGGGTTTGAATACAACAGATTGTAAAATAAAAAAGACAGAGATGAGGATGAACCCGGGGAATGCTGCCAGTCCTAGCCAGCTAAACCAGTTACCTTGCCATTGGTGTTGTTCTGACAATAGGCCATAAATAATAAAATTGCTCGATTTTCCTGTCAAAAAAATAGTGGAAAGTATTATGCATCCGCTAAATGCTGCATTAGCCAGGGCGTTAGCAGAGGAGCTTTTAGGCTTAATTTTGCTGCTTTTCAGGATGTCATCCAATAAGGGAGCAATTAATGCCACCCGAGAACTTTGCACACTCATCATGGGGGTCATTAGAGCGCCAAGAAAAAAAAGAATTTTTTGTAACAAGGATTGTTTAAAAGGAAGTTTAATTAGCAGTATCAACGATAATCGATAAAAGAGCCGGGACTTGGTTAATAATGCTCCAATGCTGAACACACTGATGGCGAAAAAAAAGCTGTCCGAACTGAAGCCAGAAAGAATTATATGTTGTGGTGCAATATGAAGTACCAGGGTTGCAAAAACTATAAGTAAAGACGGAATGTAGGCTGGAACAAGGCGAAATATCCACATAACCAGGGCAGCAACCAAGATAATTGAGAATTCAGAATATGCCAGATTAGTGTTTGAATATTCGGTTGCGATGCGCGTCAGCAGGGAACATAAGAGAGTGATTAACCATCCTAAAACAGCGACGCTGTTTTTTGATGTAGATGCCATTATTTTATTAAACAGAATTCTACTTTCATTGAACATGTCTCTCATGTCCCTTTAAATCTATGGCTGTAATAGGTCATCGATAAATCCTCAATATACGATAAAAAATAATAACTGCTTTTTAGAGCGCTAATTTACTTAGTAACGAACTGATTTCAAAAATACGCTCTTCAGGATTGGTATTATCCAAAGTAAAACGTAACCGCTGTGGACCTTCCATTTGATATCGTTTTGCATGCACTTGAATCAGGCTGATTAAAGCTCCGGGATCTATGGATGGTTTCTCGTTAAAATCCAGTTTTCCTTGTTGCCCACTGGCACTGATTTTTAAAATACCTGTTTTTGCTGCTTTTAACTTAAGCTCGGTAATCAGTAATAAATGTTTTACTGGCTGAGGTAATAGACCGAATCTATCAATTAACTCTATTTGTAAATCATGAATTTGTTGCGTGTTTTGGGCGTTAGAAATCCTTTTATACATAATCAAACGATTATGTATATCTGCAATATAATCTTCCGGAATAATGGCGCTGATACGCAAATCAATTTCTGGTCCTTGATACATTGGTGCTGACAATTCAGGCGTTTTCCCTTCTTTCAGATCATTTACTGCTCTATCCAGCATTTCCATAAAGAGATTAAAGCCTATAGCCTGCATATTACCGCTTTGATTTTCGCCCAGTAATTCACCCGCTCCTCTGATTTCCAGATCATGGGTTGCCAGTGTAAATCCTGCCCCCAAATCTTCCAACGACACAATCGCTTCGAGTCGTTTTACTGCGTCTGTAGTCAGTAGTTTTTCATCTGGGGTTAATAAATAGGCATAGGCTTGATGGTGAGAACGACCGACGCGTCCGCGTAGTTGATGTAATTGCGCCAGTCCAAATTTATCGGCTCGGTCAATAATAATGGTATTGGCTGTAGGGATGTCTATTCCTGTTTCAATAATAGTAGTGCACACTAAAACATTAAAACGATGATGATAAAAATCAGACATGATGCGTTCTAATTCTCGTTCGCGCATTTGCCCGTGCGCGCTGCGTATTTTAGCTTCAGGAACCAGAGTTTGCAGATCCTGACAAATTCGTTCAATAGTTTGAACGTTATTATGAAGAAAAAATACCTGGCCTCCTCGCAAAATCTCACGAAGTATGGCTTCTCTGACCACAATGTCTTTCTTCTCCTGCCAGAATGTTTTTATTGCCAGACGTTTGGCAGGAGGTGTTGCTATTAATGAAATATCCCTTATTCCAGCCATGGCCATATTTAATGTGCGGGGAATAGGAGTTGCGGTCATCGATAATATATCAACGTGAGTACGCAACGATTTCATGTATTCTTTTTGCTTAACACCAAATCGGTGCTCTTCATCAATAATGAGTAATCCCAGATTTTTGAAATTAATGTCTTTTTGAAATAATTTATGTGTTCCGATTACTATATCTACTTTGCCAGAAGTTAATGAGCTTAGTACTTCTGCTGATTCTTTGCTGCTACGAAAGCGAGATAATAATTCAATATTGATTGGAAAATCAGCGAAGCGATCTCTGAATGATTCAAAATGTTGGCCTGCTAAGAGAGTTGTTGGAACTAAAACACAGACCTGTTTTCCATTTTGTACGGCAACGAACGCTGCTCGCATTGCTACTTCTGTTTTACCAAAACCGACATCACCGCAAATTAACCTATCCATTGGACGACTCGATTGCATGTCTTTAACTATCTGTTCAATTGCCTGGAGTTGATCTTGGGTTTCAGTGAATGAGAACCCGCTGGCAAATTTAATGTATTCGTTTTGATTAAACTCATATTGATGTCCGCTTTGTGCCTCTCTTTTGGCATATAAATCCAGTAATTCAATGGCGACATCATGAATTTTCTCTGCAGCTTTTTTTCGTTCCTTTTGCCATTGATCGCTCCCTAATTTATGAAGCGGGGCATGTTCACTGTCAGCGCCTGTATATCTACTGATCAAATGCAGAGAAGTTACCGGAACATAAATTTTATCGTCTCCGGCATAGGCAAGTATCAGGAACTCACTGGATGTATCATTTGTCGTAATGTACTGTAATCCTTGATAGCGCCCAACGCCAAATTGCAGATGAACGACAGGAGCACCCAATCTCAGTGCGGCCATATCACGTATGATTAAATCAGGATCGACGGTCTTTTGAGAACTACGCCGTTGCGGGGTATTTTGTTCCCCAAATAATTGAGATTCAACGATCAGAATAATATTTTGAGATTTTAGTTCGCAGCCATAAATTAATGGTCCTGTGGTGATACTGATTGGTGCATTGTCATTTATAAAGTCGAACCAGGAGTTTTGTACTTTGGGGAATACGCTGCTTATTTTAAGTAAATCAAGCAGTACTTCTCGTCGTCCGGCACTTTCTACGACAACCAGATAACGGCAAGAGGAATCAGAACAATACTGACGCAAATTAAGAAGTGGTTCCTGATTTTTCCTGTCTATTGGAAGCAGGGGGGCTTTCCCTATATTGAAATTGAGCACAGCCCCTTTTTTCTCTGACGGCTTATGAAACATGCGTACTTGGTTATAAGTATTCGCACAGGTTAATAATTCTGTAGGATTAATGAAGCATGCCGTTGGAGCCAATATGGGTCTGCTAACGTCATATCGCCTTTGTTCGTAACGTTCATTTAGTTCTAGCCAGAATTGCTCTGCATTAACTTGAATGTCCTCAATAAGACAAATGCTGGATTGCTTGGGCAAGTAATCAAAAAAAGTAACAGTTTTATCAAAAAATAAAGGCAGGTAGTATTCTATTCCTGAAGGAAATTGGCCATTAGTGATGGCTTCATAAATAGGACATTGGCTGGGGTTTCCTGGAAATAGTTCTCTAAAGCTTCGTCGAAAAAGCATCTGACTTGTTTCATTTAAAGGAAATTCACGTGCCGGTAATACATTGATTTCTGATATTTTTTCGATAGTACGTTGGGTCTCGGTATCAAATTGTCTTAAACTCTCAATTTCATCATCAAATAATTCAATCCGAAAAGGAAATCCGCTTCCCATCGGGTAAACATCAATGATGGAACCGCGCAAGGCAAACTCACCATGCTCCAGCACTTTGTTAACGCAATGATATCCTGATTGTTGGAGCTGATTTCGGAACATGTTCAGATCAAGTTTTTGTCCTTCCTTTAGCATTAATGCATACTGGTTTAGAAACTCAGGAGGACATAGTCTGTGCATCAAGGTGCTGGCCGAAGTGATAATAACCGCATTAGTCATTTGCTGAATGCGACTTAAAGTATAGAGTCGCTCTGAAATGATGTCTTGATGTGGTGAAAATTGATCGTAGGGCAGGGTTTCCCAATCAGGAAAAAATAACAGTTCTTGTTGATTTTTTTGTGGATCAAGGAAAAACTGCAGTTCATCCTGGAGTTGGCTTGCGCTGAGGTTATCCTGAGCAATGATTAACTTTATTCCTGCTGTTTCCTGGCAATATTCGGCCAGAGCAAGAGCAAGGCTACTACCATACAATTGCCCCCATATTTGTTTGTTGCTGGTGGGTTGGTAGAGAAGAGGAGCTTTAGCCATGGAATAAGTAGTCAAGGTTGAAAATTGAACTATTATACCTGTATCTTTTCTATTCTGCATCTTAAAAATAAATGCATATTTAAGTCGAGAGGAGATACTTAATGTTCACTGTTATTAAGTTAAGAAAAGTACGTCAATCCTGAGCCTGGCTAAGGAGCTACTGAATCCCGGGAGTTCCTTCGTCGCTAGCTCCTCTGGATGACGTCTTCATGGCGAGGGACTTAATGTCTGAAAGTATGTTATTCCCGAACACTTGAACGAGAATAACAAACAAATCAAGTCAGAACAGTCTCCAGGTCACAATTTATTTCTTTATGTTCTTCGATATTCAATACAACCTGAGACAAATGAAGAATTATTATACTCAAAGGAAGCAGGCACAGCATGTCAATTGGAAACTTCAGAACACCAATTCCACCAAAAGTTCCAAGATAAGAGACGAACAGCAAGGATGCCATATAAAATATAAACCAGTATAAAGGATAGTTATGAAGGATAAAACTCTTGCGGTGATAGGCAACGCAGACTAAAAGTCCAAAGAACAAAGCAATATCAAGTTTCCATAAAATGGAAAAACCACACCAATACAACATTAAATTACAAAAGTAAAAAGCCATATGGGAACAAAATAGGCTGCCTGACAGTTTGAATGGTCTATGAGTACCTGGTTGTAATTTACGCATGGCTAGAAGACAAATAGGGCCAATGCTATAGGAAAGTATACTGGCGGATGAAAGGAATGCCACCAGCTTTTGCCATCCGGGAAAGGGTAAAAACGACAGGATGCCTACTAAAAAATTGGCATAAAGAGTGACATAAGGGATCTTATGGCGATTCACTTTTAAAAATATTTTAGGTAAGTGATTATTTAATGCCATTCCATAGATAATTCTGGAAGTGGCTGCAGTATAAACAAGAGTGGTGCCAAATGGTGAAAAAGCAGCATCAATCATTAAAAGGGTAGCTACAACCCCAAGCCCCAATAATAAAGTGAGCCCTACCAAAGGACCACTGTCCCCGGGATAGCTTAATGCGCTCCAACCATTGGTCAGAAATTTTTGAGGTATGGCAGCAATAAAACTTAACTGCAGCAGGAAGTAAAGGACAAAACCAATCAGCACTGCTCCTAAAATTGCAGTAGGGATGCTTCGTTGCGGATTTTTTACTTCCCCGGCAAGAATCAGTCCGTTCTGAAATCCGGTGAAAGCAAAAATAACTCCACCGGCTGACAGTGCAGAAAAAATATTCACCCAACTGGATTTATCGTGCAGGCTCAAAGATACATTGCTCATGTCAGGAGCGCTATGAAGCAAGGCAACAATGGCGATACCAGGCAGAGCAAATTTAATCAGGCTGGCGTATTTATTACATTCCGCCAGTAATTTAATGCCGTATGAGTTCAGCATGACGACAAATAACATGATGCATATTGCTGCAACGTAACCTGTTCCTGATAGCTTTAAGGTCGCTGGATCATCCACTATTAACGAGGGGAAAAAATGGCTGGAATATTGAAGTATTGCTTGTATTTCAATTGGGGTCATAACGACATAAGAAAGCCATGAAGTCCAGGCAAATAAAAAACCGACTTCTTGTCCGTGTGTGTAGGTTGGGTAGTTGGACATACCCCCTGCCACGGGAAACATAGTCCCTAGTTCACATAAGGGCAGGGCGATAAAAAGCATGAAGAGGGCGGCTATTACCCAGCTGATTAAGGCATTGCTCCCTGCCATTTGGGCACTGATAAAAGGACTAAACAGCCATCCTGACCCAACCATTCCGCCTGCAGAGGCGACCAATATGTTTATTGTAGATATGTCACGTTTTAGCAAAACAAACTCCTTTTGTTATACCGCGTCGATTAATTCTACCTCGTTTTTTTCAAGTTCTTCCAACTCTATTTCTACAGACTCAATTTTCTGGAATCTTGATGTGATTTTTTTAGCAGATGTGTTTACTTCGTTTACGTCTTGATGTGCTAAGTCAATGTGTTTGGAGAGCTTATCCATTCGTTTTTCAAAACGCTGGAAATCTTCTGCCAGGTAATGTAAATGTTTTTGAATAATATGCACCTGTTTGCGAGTGGCATCGTCTTTAAGCACCGCTTTAGCAGTGGTGAGTACTGCCATCAATGTACTGGGAGACACCAGCCACACCTTTAACCGTTGCGACAGCGTGATTAAATCAGGGTAATTTGCATGAATTTCAGCAAAGATAGACTCTGCTGGAATGAACATCATCGCGCCATCCGTTGTTTCATTAGGAATGATGTATTTCTCAGAGATGTCTTTAATATGTTTTTGAATGTCTTGTCGAAATTGTTGCTGAATTGATTTTCTTTCTATAGAAAGAGCTTCCGTGTTAATCAGTCGTTGATAGGTTTCCAAAGGAAATTTAGCATCTATCACTACGTTTCCAGTAGGCTCTGGCAAAAATAAAATGCAATCCGCGCGCTTTTGATTGCTTAAGGTATATTGCATCTGAAAGTGAGTACTTGGGATCATATTGCTGATTAAGGTGGACAGCTGGACTTCACCAAATGCCCCTCTGGCTCGCTTATCAACCAATACATCTTGTAAACTGACTACGTGGTTCGACAGTTCAGTGATTTTCTTTTGAGCCTCATCGATGATAGTCAGGCGTTTTACTACGTCGATAAATGTAGAGGAGGTTTTCTCGAAGCCTTCGGTTAATTTATGATTGACCTGCTGGGTCAGGCTATTCAAATGAGTACGAATTTCTTCTGTCAGTAGCTGTAAATGCGAGGTAAGAGAGTTGGCGTGTTGTTTGAAGCTATGGTTCATTTGTTCTCTGACATCGGTCATTTGTTTTTGCATCGTATCGCTGATGATTTGCTGAGTTCTTAATTGTCCATGGGCTACTTTTTCATTAATCGTGTTTTGGCTGTTTTGGTACGATTGAGCCAGATCAAGATGTAATTGATGCAGTTGTGTCATTAGCGCTTGTTGTATTTTTTCCTGAATGCTTTCACTCAGTGCGCGTTGTTTGTTTTGCTTGTTGATAAACCAGAGAGTTAGAAGCAATTGCAGGGCAATAGCCGCAGCTATGCCCTCAATGAGAGTAAAAGATGAAAAATCTATCATGCATTATTCCACTAATTGGCTCAGCTTGATTGGTTGATTATATTGATAAACAGTTTTTAATTGTCCGTAATCAGTCAAGCGAAAATAACCTAAATAAAGGTTATCGTCTGCTAATTGATGGGAATTGTCAAAGGTAAATTGCATTACTTGTTTACCAGCCTCAAGCCATTGTGCCTTTTGTGATGTCTCAATTGGCACTGGTTCGCCATTACTGTTTTTACTGTATAAAACGCTTTGCAGGGCATATCTACTGGCTGTCGCGACGTCCAGAGTCGCTTCGAAAGTTAAGGGTTTTGATGATAATTTCGTTACATTTAATAAACTGGCTGAAGGAATTGAATAAGAAAACGCAGCATGCCCGTTACGTAGTACAACTTCCTGATCGTATCCAGTTTGAATTTTTGCTTCAAGATACCAGTTTTCTCCATGGTCATTCACTTCTGAAGTCAGGACTTCTGTTGCTTCAAACTGATTGCCTTTAATTCGATTCATTTGCAGAGGAACATATTGCCCGCTAGGACCCACCAGCGCGGCTTCGATATCACAATGAGCTGAACTCATGTAATTACCTGTCAGAGAAATTGTTGCCGTAACTTTATCGCCATATTGATAATGAATAGCATTGGTTCCAACCTCCATGGAGACAGGAGAAAACTTATCATAAACATTAATCAGATAAGCATCGGCATCTTGGAGCGAATTGACATCACTTTTAAGGATGAATGTACCGAAACCCAGTTCAGGCTTTATTTGCAGCATGGTTTGATGTTTGGCCGCACCCTGAAGTTCTCCCAATGATTCATCCTGGCTATATAGGGCAGAGGCATCTTGTATATTCAAAATCTGTTGCTCGGGTGTTTTAATTTTTAATTTGGGAATGAGTTTATTTTGCAAGGGAGTAACACGGATAATGGCGCCAGGGGCAGTTGTTGTAATTGCAACACCTGCTCGGAGTTGTTTCAGTGTAACGCGCTCCTTATAGCGGTAACTTTTTTGAGTGTTATTGCTCTCTGAGCCTAAAGGTTCGTTACTAATATCCCATTTAGCCTGCAGATTTTCACGTGATAAATGACTGCACACATCGCAGTTATAAGCTCTTATTGCTTGTTGGGGAAGAGTATAGGCATGAGCTTGGCTTAGACTCAATGCAGATAATAATATCAGTCGAGAGGTCTTCATTATGCAACTCCTTTTGCAGATAAGGCACTTTTGAGAATTTTATCCAGACCAAAGCATGAATGACGACTTTGGTTATGACTCAGAGGTTCATTATTATCGGTTTTATCCCGGTCGTAAAACCACAGTTCGCCAGCTGCTGCCTGTGAGGTACAATTTATAAAGCCATCGGCGCAATTTTCAAGAAACAAGCGGGTTATTTTTAAACCACTATTCAGTAAGTAGCCATTGCAATAACTTGCTGAGGAAAACGGTGAGGCCAAGACTTCAGAGCCAACAATTACTCTAAATGGCACAGGCAAAGAGGGGCGTCCCTTACTTCCGAACAATAGCTCCTCATTATAAAGAAGCATGTCTCCTATGCGTTGTTGCTTAATTGCATCGGATAAATAACCCATTAGCCAGGCAAGACTCGTCTCAAATACTCCCCCACCAAACACTTCGTCAGCTAAAGGAGTGCCACCGCTGGAAGGAGCTACGGCAATGACCTGGCTTATTTTGTTTTTCAATGTGATGTAGCGGCTATCATAAGTCGGGTTGGACAGAATCCAACGCATAATATTAGCTCCATTTGAATGGGTGTAGACGGTCATTGAGCTGATTTCTTTTTCTTTAATGAAATCAAGTAATTGATCAGCAACGCAGTTTGCTGCATCTTCATGCCACATGTATTGGCTAAAATCACAATGTACTACAAACAGGTTTCCTGGTCTGGCCAAGCCTCGAGACATTTCTTCAATAAAATCGACTTTCCAATAACCACCATAAGCATCCTCTCGGTGATCACGAGTACCATGAACTAAAGCCATCCCCATGTTCGGTGTTGTATCTGGAATTGCCTGGATAATGGTTGAGAAAAAAAACAAACAAAGAGCTATTAATTTACGTTGAAAATCCATTTCTAAAATACTCCATCTAAATTAGAGACGTATCTATATCATAGTTATTATCATGGGCTCAAGTGGTTCAAATAGTTTAAAAAATTATGTTTTTTTATGGGTTATGCGTTTAGTTCACTAGTTTTATATATTTTGAAGTGGCCGGTGGAAAATTCCACCGGTTTTATAATAAGTTTCAGGTTTAAGGAGCCGGAGCGATAGCACAGAAATAATTTCCCAAGTTATGATTAAAAATCCCTAAAGCACTTAAAGTCTGTACATTCAGCGGACTGTTGTTGGGAGCTGGACTTCCACTATTGGTAATGAAGCCCAGCTGTCCATAGCGGTTCAATCCCCAGCATTGTGCTGACCCGTTATCAAGCAGGGCACAGGTATGGGATGCTCCTGCGGTAATGGCCACCACGCCTGAGCTTAAAGTCTGCACGTTCAGAGGAGTGTGATTGGGATTAGTCGTTTCGCTGTTGGTGACGGATCCCAACTGGCCATACCGGTTTATTCCCCAGCATTTTAGCGTCCCGGTATCGGACAAGGCGCAGGTATGAAATTGCCCTCCGTTTATGGCCATCACGCCTGAACTTAACGTCTGCACGTTCAGCGGGCTATTGTTGGGATTAAAAGTTCCACTGTTAGTGATGGAGCCTAATTGGCCATATCTGTTCGAACCCCAGCATTTTGCAGCCCCCATTGTTTGAATACTGACAGGAATTTTAATGCTGTTATCAGCCCCTGTCGCCTGAATGGCCAATGGATTTAAAATCCCGACTGCGGCAGGGGTCGGGATGGTGTAGTTGAGCGAACAGCTTTGCTGCGTAGCCAGTTGCGCAGGACAGTTGTTCGAAAAATAGGCACTCCAGCCAAAAGACCATTGAATTGTTAAAGAAGAAAGAGTGTTTTGTCCCGTATTGGTGAGAAGCAATGTTCCGCTGTCGCCAGGAGATAGCTGTAACGCGCTTATCGGCATGCCGTATTGGCTTAAAAGCAAATGACCTGGTTGTGGGGATGAGGAGAAATTTACATTCAGCAGGTGGCCTTCGGGTGGTTGATAGCATTGATTAAGATTGCCCTGCTCACAAAGAAGAGGTCCTTCTTTCGCTGCGAGCCATGGATAGCCGAAGGCTAGGGCGAGTAGTCCCTGGTAGCCTTA
>NZ_CALMPD010000189.1 GCF_937871865.1 uncultured Legionella sp. | reverse complement strand
GTGCCATAGTCTCCTTGCGATTAATACCTGGAATTAATAATCAGCGCTTAGCCGCTGTCGAAATATTAATTAATACTCCTTATATTTCTGATTTGATTGAAAAAGGTAAAGTTGAAGAGATCAAGGAGGTTATGGCACGAAGTAATGAACAAGGAATGCAAACCTTTGATCAGGCATTACTTCGCTTATACAGAGAGGGTAAAATTACAAAAGAAAGTGCTATAAAATTTGCTGATTCTAAAAACAATGTTGGATTACAGATACGACTTAGTGAAGAAAAGAGTTTTGATTCAAATGATGATAATTTAACCATAGAATCAGATGATTTAAATAAGTTTTAGTTCTTAACCATCTAGATCTATTTGACCATTGTGGTAAAATTATGATCTTATTTTTTTCTGTATTCTTATGGCTACACCTTGTAATATTAATCATATCTCTCGTAGAGGGCGTTCAATTTCCGGGCATGAAGTATACCTGGATGCCGCATATTGCCCGCACGGTGAGAAAAACAATCGTGTAAATGTTATTTTCAAAAAAAATAAATACGGAGATCCTCAGTTTTCCCGATTTGAAGTAGCATTTAGTCATTTAGCTCGATTATTTTTGCCATACAATTCAACTCCATGGCAGAAGCTGGTAGTAGATGATTCTAATAAAATTCTTGGATTGGTAATTGAGCATCTTTGCTATGTCATTGAAAAAAATGAAGGTTTGGGAAGAGCTTTTTATTCTTTAAAAAATGCAGCATCGCCTTTTGAATTGAAAAAAAAGAAGGTGAGTTGTGCTGAAAAAATACCGATGTATTTTCTGGATAAATTACCTCATGGCTTTTTTCACTCATTGATAGATGCGGAACAATTAAATTTATTGAGTATTGATTATTCGTCTCTGGCAAATATTTTTACCAGTGCGTACACCCTGGAAGAAGATGATCTGCACAAGGGTAATTTTGGTTTCTATCTCGTAGAGCATGAAGAAAAGCCAAGGGCTGTATTTTTTAAAATTGATAATGATTTAATGTTTGCAGACAGTATTATGTCGTTTTACTCTTCAAGACCGACGCATTGGGGTAATAGTGATGATGCTTTTGATATTTCGGCATATGACTTACTCAATTTTCCCAATATTAAGGATTCCTGTAATTCATATTGGCCCACCAAATACAGTTTTTTCCCCAATCCCTGGAGTTGTAAGGAATATCACAACACTAAAGAAGTTCATGCTTTTTCTCATTTAAAAGATAAGCCTGAATTCAAGAGGGCCAAATGGCTGGCTTTTTACAAACATGTATTAGTCCCAGAAGAGCTGCTTGTTAGAGAATTAAAACAATGCCTTGATGAGAATGATTCTTGTGATAGAGCTCAGATAGCATTAATTGCTGAAGCAACCATTGTTCGCCAGGCACGCTTAAGGACCATGTTATTTTCATTGGATGAGTTTCGCTTGTTTGTTGCTGGTTTAAGTTTTGAGGATAAGTCTTCTTTGGTTGGAGAAATAACGCAGTCTTGTGTTGCTAGTGATAAAGAGCTTTTGAGTTCTCAACTCCAGAGCATTATTGCCCATCAACAAACGCTCTGTGTATCCGAGCATGGAATTAATGACGAAGACACCCCACTTCATATTGCGATTAAGCTGGGGGATTATCGATATGATGAAACTATGCAAAAATACGGCGGTTTCATTAACCAAAAAAGTAAAGGGAAGACTCCATTGGATGTTGCTTTAGCTATGCTGGATTCCAATACAACGGATTTTTCTGATGTGCGCCAAGATCTGCGTTTTACCATGCGACATTTGTTAAGGCATGGTGCCAAACAATCCCCTGAATTTAAGGCATTTAATCGTAACGAACAGGTGGAGCGCTATAACTTTCAAACCTCTTATATGCAAAAAACAGTTGAGGCTAAAACCTATCAGGAATTTAAAGACATTCTCAGGGATATCGGTGAGGATCATCGTTTTTGTTTGAAATATAAAAAGAATTTAGCTACAGAATGTGTCAGTAAGTATGTAAAAGAAAATCGAACGAATCCTGAGTCTAGGAAGAATCTGCTTCAGCTAAAAAAAGACATCGGTGGAGAATCAAGCAGGTCTGAACGGTCTGGTTTGCAATATATTCGGCAATTGAGTAGCAGATTTTGGATTATTAGACTCATTTACGGTTTATTTGGCTGGACACCGGCTCAAGGGGAAATTAATAATATTATTGACAGGGAGTTGGAAAAACTCAGACCACCAGAAGTCGATTGGTTTAGTTTCTTTAATTATAATACGCCACCTGACCCTCAAGATGCTCTCTCGTCTACTCTTAAATTGAACTGAGCCTTGTGCGTAAGCTTAACGGTTAATAAAACCGAAGTTGATTTTTGTTATCATTGTTTCATTGCTACGTAGTAAGCATGCCTGAAAAGAAACGCTTACCACGTGAGCGTTGATGGATTTTTATTAAATTAATCCATAGATGATTGCTGATATTGAAATAAGACCCATGACGGTAATAAATACATTACTGATTTGATTGCCGTATTTTTTCATTGCAGGTACTTTGGCAATGGCATACATGGGCATAATAAACAATAAAACGGCAATAACTGGCCCACCTAAGGTTTCAATCATTTTCAGAATGTTAGGATTGATGGTCGCAACAATCCAGCAAGTAATAATCATAAATACTTCAATTACCCGTTGCAAATTGCTTTTGCTGATTGTTTTTCCTGATGATTGCAGCGCTTTTACAATAATTCCGCTTAAACCTTCTTTGGCACCTAAATAATGCCCAAGAAATGATTTAGAGATAGCGATGAATGCAATAATTGGGGCAATGTAGGCAATCAGTGGGGTATCAAAATGATTGGCGAGATAAGATAAAATGGAGATGTTTTGTTGTTTGGCCTGCATTAGATCCTGCGGTGATAAGCTAAAAACACAGCTAAACACAAAAAACATTACTGAAAGTACCATTAATACATGGCTGTACTTCATAATTAAAGAACTGCGTTTGTCTGCCTGATTACCATGCTGTTGCTTCTGGCTCACAGCAAAAGAGGAAATAATAGGGGAGTGGTTAAAAGAAAAGACCATGACTGGAATAATCAACCATAAGGTCATTAATAATCCATGGCCTCCATTTGCCTGTAAGGAGTTACTTTGCTCTAAAATCGCGCTATTCCAATGTGGAATTAAATACAATGACAGCAGTAATAAGATAGTGGCAAAAGGATAAACTAATAAAGACATTGATTTTACTATAATTTCCTGGCCAAAACGCACTATTGCCATTAGAGCCAATATTAAAACCACGGCTAAAAGAGCTCGTGGGGGCGCATTGAGCCCCAATTGGTTCACAATAAAGCTCTCAGTCGTGTTTGTTATTGCTACACTGTACATTAAGAGGATGGGGTAAATAGCAAAGAAATATAAGGCAGTTAACATTCGACCTGCAAAAGAACCAAAATGTTCTTCTACCACCTCAGTAATGTCGTTATTAGGTTTTGAGCTTGATAAAACAAATCGGCATAAGGCACGATGAGAATAGTAGGTCATCGGGAAGGCGAGCAGGGTCATGATTATTAAGGGCACGATCCCATTCAGTCCAGCGTCTATAGGTAGAAAAAGAGTGCCCGCCCCAATGGCTGTCCCATAGAGACTTAACATCCATACTGTGTCCTGTTTTCCCCAGGAGGAAGATTTATTGTCTGATACAGGTGAGACTATTGCTGCGGATTCATTTAATGACATGAAAACATCCTCATTTCTTTGCAAGTATTTTAAGAGCCATTTCCCTATAGCTGTACAATAATAACACTAAGGGGGCCAGTATTTCAACAATTTTGGTATAAAGCATATCCAAGTAGTTTAAACAAAGCAAGCAAGGGCTAAGGGAAATATAGTGCAATTATATGAATAAAATAACGAATATTGTTCGAATGAGTTAAAAATCACTCATTCGTCAAGATTTTATTTTCCGATCCTTTTTTCATCACGATGATCGTGATACGGCGATTTTCAGGATTTAACGGATTGGATTTATCTAAAAGTATAGTAGATGAATATCCTGAAACGGTCATTACTTTATCTTCATTCATCCCGGCTTTAACGAGTGCCCTTCGTGCTGCGTTTGCTCTTTGAGCGGATAACTCCCAGTTCGTGTATTCCAGTTCCTCGGGGTTATTATAAGGGCTTGCGTCGGTATGTCCTTGAATGGTTACTTTATTAGGGACTGAATTGAGTAATTTAACAATATTGGCTAGTATGGGTTCAATTTCTGGGCTGATTTTATCTGACCCAACATCAAACATTGGTTTATTCTGATTATCTATAAGTTGAATTCGTAAGCCATCGGATACTACATCCATCCGTAATTGCTTCTTTAGTCCAGCCAGAGAAGGATCTTGCTCTATGCTTAGGTTAATTTCCGATTTTAATTCTTCCATTTTTTTTATTTCAGCCTTATTCGACTCAACAACCTCTTTGCTGGTGGCCTGTTTTTGCGTATAAAGTGGCTGTGTAGTGGCAGATACCTGCCCATCAGTTTGATCCAGATTTGGCCCGCCACCTTTAACATTGATTTGCCTGTTTCCCAGGCTTTCTCCGCCGAAGAGCGCTATTTTCATCGGCTGTTTGAAATATTCTGATATTCCAGCTTTTTGTGCTTTGTTTAGTGAAGAAACCAACCACATCAGTAAGAAAAATGCCATCATAGCGGTAACGAAATCTGCATAGGCAATTTTCCAGGAACCTCCGTGATGCTGGTGCTTGTGCTTTTTTATTTTTCGGATGATGGGGGTGGTTGCCGGTTTATCTTTTTTATCTTTTTTCTCTTTCTTATCACCCAGATCATCACCATCCAGATCGCTTATATCATTTATTTCACTCATGCTCTTCTCTAACTTGGAGTTGGTTCAGCTGCTTCAGCAGAAACAGCGGCGGAAGCGCCGGGTTTTGCATTCTTTATTTCATCATTTAGTTCATTAAACGTTGGTCGTTGAGCAGAGAACAATACTTTTCTCCCGAATTCAACAGCTATAATAGGTGGATTGTTATGTAAACTTGCTAATATGGTGACTTTAATGCATTGAAGCATTAAATGGGTTTGGTTTACTCTTTGTTCCATTGCTGTTGCAATGGGGCCGACAAAGCCGTAGCCCAGTAAGATACCCAAGAACGTTCCTACTAGCGCATGTGCAATTAATACCCCTAGTTCTGATGGTGGCAAACTAATCGACTCCATGGTGTGTACCACTCCGAGAACCGCAGCAACAATACCAAAGGCAGGCATCCCATCTGCAAGTTTGGTGATTGCATTCGCCGGGATCATTTCTTCTTCATGATGCGAATCAATTTCCATATCCATTAAGGCTTCAAGCTGGAAGGGCTGCATGTTGGAGGTAATGATTAATCTGAGATAGTCGCAGATAAATTCAATTACGTGATGATTTTTTAGTAATGCCGGATAATTGCTGAAAATGGGGCTATTTTCAGGGGCATCTATATCCGTTTCCAATGACATCAGCCCTTGTTGCCTTGCTTTATTCAATAGATTGTATAACAGTGACAATAAATCGATAGACGTTGTTTTTGCCGCTTTTTGGCCGCGAAACACACCAGGGAGTGCCTTTAAAACTGCTTTAATAACTGTAAGATTATTTCCCACGATAAAGGACCCTATAGCTGCCCCACCGATAATCAGCAATTCAAGGGGTTGAAAAATGGCAGCCAGATGTCCTCCTGATAGAGAAAAACCACCAAATACACACAATAAAATTACGATATAACCTACAATTATTAGCATCTTTTATCATCCTGAAGCAGTTGTTTGTTATTTGTCCATATAGTCATGAATGACTGTTCCATAGGGCAAGGTCAAATCGGACAATATGTGAACAGCACTCACTATACGGTGAACAGGCAAGCTCGCCACCGGAGCCAAAGCATGGTGTGCCAATTCAATCTGAGCGGGTCCTTGCCAGGCACCTTTCACTGAAATATCCGCCAGATGATATTCAACCAGCTCACACATCCGTGTTGTACCGTCGACATGTGGGATAATTTTCAGTAAATAATTTGGCGCTGCCATTGATTCTGCTACTTGTTTGGCATCAAGTGTTTCATATTTGTATCCCATAGTGGCTGTAGCAATACGACATGGGCCATATTCCAGAGTACCGAGCAGTGTTTCATTTACTACTTCAAGTCTGGGTTGAGCAAGTTTTTTGGGAAATCCCCAAATTTCTCGCCCTCCAGCAATTGGAGGCTGATCATCTAAGTACATAGCATGAGTATAGCCACCTTGTTTGCCTTTATAGCGTACGGGAATGACTTGTCCCGATTCGGTGTAATCGCCAAAGCCCGTTGAATCAGGCATGCGAATGAATTCAAATTTGACTAAAGGTTCTGTTACTTCCAGTGGAGCTGGAACAAACTCTTGCAGCAGTTCTATATCCGTTTCATAAGTAATAATAAAATACTCTCTATTTATAAAACGGTAGGGGCCACGGGGATAGGATGGGCTGGCAATGGGCATGGCAAAAGCTTTTTTTAGTACCTCTGCTTCATTCATTTTAAAACCTCCTTTAGTTTTTTGCTTTTCGACATGTCATATAATTTAATACCTTCGGTGATAGGAATATGTTTTAACCACGGTGATTGTTTCATTGCATGTATGCCATCCTGATACCCATGTGCTGCTCGTTCATGGATGGATTTACGTGAAAACTCATAGTCTTTTGAAGACAATTCCGTTTCATCATGAGTATATAAGAATCGCACTATAGAAATAGTAGATTCATGTCCTCTTGAAATGCATAATTTTATTTTGGGATCTGATTTTTTTTCTTTTGGCACATGTTGGGCTAACACATGAATGCTGTTTTTTAACTCTTGAATTTGCTTGTACAACTCCACCATTTTTGCAAAGCGACTGGAAAACTCTATATCTTTTTTTCGTTTAATGATTTCGTCAAGAGTGGTCGGGTTTAACCCATAGGAATCAAATAAATGCACCATAAAACACAGTAAATTCTTATTGTCCTGATGATTCAATACATAATTTATTGGGGTGTTGCTGGAAATACCCCCATCCCAATAAAACTTGCCATTGATTTCAATTGCAGGGAAACCTGGAGGTAATGCGCCGCTGGCCATAATGTGTTCGGGACCAATTTTTTGTTTAAAACTATCAAAATAGGTCATTTGTCCCGAGCTGATTTCAACTGCCCCCACACTTAATCGAACTATTTTATTATTGTTTATTCGATCAAAATCAATAAAGCGTTCCAGGTTATCGCGCAGGGGGGCTGTATCGTAATAGCTGATGTTATCTGGACGATTATGACAGCTTAGAAATGGTGGAGTCACACGCGGGGTAAAAAAGCCAGGCTGACCCAGCCACAGGGCAGCATGGGAGGATAAAAGATGATGGGCTTTCCTACTGAAGGGATCATCAGAAAAGAGTGAATCAATATCAACAATACACTCAGGGGTTGCAATAGAATCCCAAAATTGCATTATTTTTTCAACACGTATTTTTTCCGGATTTCCCGCAGCGATTGCGGCATTAATTGCCCCAATCGAGGTTCCAACATACCAATCAGGATAATATCCTGCTTCGTCCAAAGCACGCAAAACTCCAGCTTGATAAGCTCCTAAAGCACCACCTCCCTGGAAGGTACAGACAATACTTTTATATTGAGCTCGAGTTTTATGACTTTTGGTGTTTGCCATGTCTTACTCCATGAACCATCCATGACTGACTACCAGTGATTGGCCCGTCAGTGCGTTGGATTCAAATGATGCGAAAAACAATGCGGTCTGTGCTACATCATCTGTGGTAGTAAATTCACCATCCACGGTATCTTTAAGCATTACTTTTTTTATTACATCCTCTTCACTGATTCCTAGTTCTTTGGCCTGTTCCGGGATTTGTTTATCTACTAAAGGAGTGCGTACAAAACCTGGACAGATAACATTGGCTCTCACATTATGAGCAGCACCTTCTTTTGCCACTACTTTACATAACCCGAGCAATCCATGCTTGGCAGTAACATAGGGAGCTTTGAGAAGAGAGGCTTCTTTTGAGTGGACTGAGCCCATATAGATAACACTTCCGCCTTTACCTGAGCTGTACATGTGTTTTAGAGCTGCGCGAGTGGTTAAGAACGCACCGTCCAAATGGATAGCTATTAATCTTTTCCAATCAGCAAAGGCCAACTTGTCTACTGACTCGATAATCTGAATTCCTGCATTGCTTACCAGAACATCAATTCCGCCAAAATGTTCTGCAACAGCATCAATGCCTTCATTAACTTGTTGTTCATCGATAACGTTCATTGCTACGGCCATGGCTTGGCCGCCCATTGCATTGATTTCCTCTGCTGCAAGATTTGCTTGAGAGAGATTGAGATCTGCTATAGCGATTTTTGCTCCTTCCCGGGCATAAACGAGGGCTATTTCTTTACCAATTCCACTGGCAGCACCCGTAATGATCGCTACTTTATTTTTGAGTTTCATGATTACATTCCTTGTAATTTTTTTTCTATCTGGAGAGTATAGCAATGTAATTTTTATATTGCTGTATGATTTTGCAAGAATATTTTTGATTAGGGTCAACAAAATTTTTCGTATAAGTAAGAATAATCACCTTTCAGCCTTTCCTCTCTCAAGGAGGAAACAGGGCTGGAAGGTAAAGTTAAAACTACGTAAGATGATTTATTTATTTCTCAGGTTCTAGGTTCTGCACAGCAGAACTATCAGCCTTAGTAATAGTAGGGGCGCCCATAGTAATAATATTCACGCCGGTCTTGTTCTCGACCAACTGAATTACCTATTAATGCACCTGCTCCAGCACCTATTGCTGTCCCCAACCCTGAGCCGCCAGAGACAGCATATCCTAATCCAGCCCCCAGAGCAGCACCTCCTGCTGTACCAACCTGAGCATTGGTGCAACTGATAAGCATTAGGCTTGATGCTCCTAACAGAACCAACGTCGCTATTGTTTTTTTCATGGTTGACATCCTCTTATGATTTGTCCTTCATTTGAAGGATAGTACAAAATGTGGAAAACATGTAGAAAATAATGCCATTTAGTTTGTTTGATAAAACTATAAGACTTTAGAAATATTTTGGTCAATCTGTTAATTTTTAGCGTTGCAGAGTTGACCTCGTCAAGATGAAGGAGAAATGCAATCCCCAATCCCGACTTATAATAAGCAATGCAGGTTTTACGCAAGTCAGATATATAAATTTACTCTGACCCCGGTTTTCCAGTACTATAAGGGTCACGAATAATAAGAATATAGAGGGAACCATGTTTAGAGGAAGTATTGTAGCTTTGGTAACTCCCATGAAGGATGACAAAGTCGATGTGCATCATCTTCGGGAACTGGTTGAATTTCATATTGAAATGGGGACTCATGGCCTGGTTGCCGCAGGAACTACTGGCGAATCAGGGACCTTATCTCATGATGAAAAATTGTTGGTCATTAAAACAGTCATAGAGCAAGCGAAAGAACGAGTCCCTGTCATTGCCGGGACCGCGATGAACGCAACCAGGGAATGCATTGAGCTGACGCAGCAGGCGATGGAGTGTGGGGCTCATGCTGCACTCATTATGACTCCCGCTTATATTAAACCTACTCAGGAAGGATTGTTTCAGCATTACAGTAGTATTGCTCATGCAGTACCCATGCCTATTATTTTATATAATGTACCAGGAAGAACAGCCTGTGATATGTTGCCTGAAACAGTTGCGCGATTATCAAAAATTTCTAACATTGTGGGAATTAAAGAAGCCACAGGCCAAATGACTCGTTTGCAGCAAATTCTACGTCTGTCTGAAGGGCGTATTGACGTGTACAGTGGTGATGATGTGACTGCTGCACAATGGATGTTAGCTGGGGCTAAAGGCGTTATTTCGGTCACTGCCAATGCTGCTGCTAAATTAATGGCTAAATTATGTGATTTGGCTATGGATGGAGATCATGCTGCCTGTTTGCGCCTGCATGAACAGTTAATGCCGTTGCATGAGCTGATGTTTGTGGAAACTAATCCGATTCCGGTGAAATGGGCAATGAGTAAAATGGGTTTAATGAGTGGCGAAATAAGACTGCCACTTACCGCGCTATCAGAAACTCATCATCAGGCATTAGAAAACGTATTAAAAAGTTTAGAGTTGATTTAATTGGGGAATGTTGTGAAAAAATTGAGTTTTATCGTTCTTGCTGCACTGGCGCTATCTGCCTGTAATTCTCGTTATACCAGTAATGGTGAGAATGTATATTTACACAGTCGTAATGGGGTACAAATTGTAGTACCACCTCCATTGACTAATGCGAATATCAGTAATTTTTATAATTTACCCCCACAGAACCAGGATGCGCGAGTGAGTATTGCGCCACCAGGTGATGTGATTATAACTTCATAAGGGTTTAAGTATGACACCATCAGAATCAGGAGAGTTGCTCATTATACAGGAGCTATCCAAGCGTATTGTGGAAGCGCAACGCAAAATCAGGATTCTGGATAGTATTAAATGGGATGAAACGGTAAAACAGGAGTTTTTTAAATCCAAAGCCCAAAAACTCCCTGTTGTTGATAAAGAGTATTACGATAAAAAGCCACTGCCTTTTGATGTCGGAGAAAAGCAAGAGGAGTTCAGGCTTATATTGCGTGATGCTCAAAATCAATTAGGTCAATATTCGACTCTTACTCGGTTAATCAGACGTCAATGCGAAGAGTACAGCCGTGCAACGCACATGTTGGCTGTAAGAGGTACCCCATCATTTAGTGAGATCGCGATGGAACTGTATGGCAGTCCGGATGATGTCTTCTATGCCGGGGGACCAAGAATGTGTCAGATGGGGACTTTGTTATTTGATGTCTTGACCGATCTGAATGTGCAACTGCAGTCGGACGCTGATTTGAAACGTTATACTCCTCAGCAAGCGCAGGAGATTTTACAGGCACGCTTGGGGAGTTTTTTTACCAAACATCCAGGCAAAGTTACGGTAATGGTCAGTGATGATATGGTTGCTGATGCTGCTGCTGGTGCTGATAACATCAAATTGAGCCAACAGGCCATGTTCAGCGACCGGGATTTGCGTTATTTGGAAGTTCATGAAGGTTGGGTTCATGTTGGCACAACGTTGAATGGGGCAATGCAGCCTAATTGCTTTTTTCTGTCCAAGGGCTCTCCATCCAGTAGTGTAATCCAGGAAGGCCTGGCTGTAATCACTGAGGTTGTTACCTTTTCTTCCTATCCTGCCCGTTTATTGAAAATAACCAATCGGGTAATTGCTCTGGATAAAGTAACAAACGGCGCTGATTTTTTAGATATTTATCGCTATTTTATCGATTGTGGGTTAGCAGAAGAAGACAGTTACAATCAAACGGTTCGTATCTTCAGAGGCAGCACTCCCACAGGTGGGCCTTTTACTAAAGATTTGTCTTATGCTAAAGGCTTCGTTTTAATCTATAACTATATTCGTTTTGCGATTAGCCAAAAACGAGTAGATTCTATCCCCTTACTGTTTACTGGGAAGCTGATTTTGGATGATTTACCTTTATTAGGTGAGTTAAAAGAGCGAGGCATACTAACTAACCCTGTTTATTTACCACCTCCTTTTCAGGATTTGGCGGCATTAAGCGCTTGGATGAGTTTTTCTCTTTATCTGAATCAGTTTGACCTCAATGAAATACAGAGGAATTTTCGATTTTTGTTGAGCTAATGCTTTAAAATCCCTACATTTTCTGCACAAGGCATGGGATGTAGGGGGATAGGGCCTTTCAGCCAAGTATGATAAAGTCAGAGGGCAGTTCTTCAATAAAATGCTTGTATACTTGCTCCCAAAATGGCTGGTATAGCGTATAAAATAGCGGATGTTCTTCCTCTATAGGAAAACAGGGGCCATGATTCACCTCCAATAACCAAATTTTTTCATCAAAAGCGTCTACCATAAAATCGAACCCAAAACAGGAAAAACGAGGCACGTTATCGTTCCAAAGAGTTGTAAATTGTTTTTTTAAAGTCATTACCATGAGTTTGCATAGAGCAATAATTTTCTCTTTATGGGGTTGATAAATTTTCATTTCATTGGATAAACGTTGAACTACATTAATCCGTTGCTCATCAAGATGTTCATTGGTTAAATGAGCGGCTAACAGATCATAGTTTCCATATGAGTAAGGCTTTAAGGCGATATTCAAATAGCCATTGGGAAAGAGAACTGAGTCTGTGTGAGTAGATAAAACAACCAATTGACGTATAGAAAATTTATGGCCTGCTATGGGGCCTGTAATTAATTGTGGTTTATCAATATAACGTTGCAGCACTTGAGGTCCTCCCATTCGATGAGGAGAGCTAAAATGTGCTTTAATGGCATTTAAATCAGAAAATATGTGAATATGTTGCCCATTGTTTAACATGGAAGGCTTTAATATCCATGGTGTATCGATAGAGAATGATGCTTCAAGCGTTTCCAGTACAGCAGGCCAAATATTGTCGTCAATAAAGAAGGTTTCTGGCATTAAATGAGCTAATTGGTTCGTTTGTAAAAAAGAAGCAAGCAGATGTTTATATTCTAATGTATTGCTGATTATCGGGGAGAATTCCAGCCATGATTCATTGAATAATGTATCTGTTGCTGAATTGCTTGATTGCCATCCGTGTTCTTTTAAGATCCGCACCAAGTTAAAATGTGTTGGTGACTTATTTTCTTGTAAATGAAATTTTTTCATTGTTAATTAGTTGAAGCAATCATAGTGCAGTAAGATACAGTTAAATACGATGCGGGAGTAGTACGTCTATCATCTGTATTCTTGTTATCTAGCATAATCATAAACAGGTTAAATAAGCAACTATTGGGGGCTATTGATTTTCTCATGCATCTCCTAATGAGTCTGCATTTGCCCCAGCTGGAAAGGATAATCATGTCTGCAACGAGCAAATGCTTCTCCTATTTTTGCGGGATTAGGATAGAAGGCATAATGAATTGCATTATAATTGCAGCAGGGAACGGAGCTTATAAAGCAACCGCGCTTTGCGTTCCATACGAATCCTGTTTCGGTGGGTTCTAAGGTTCTGCCATCGAAACACACATAGCGAGGCTGTGAGGGTTTTTCACCCTGAATGCAGCCCTGAGCATAAGCAAAGTTGGCTAGAATCATTCCTGCCAGTATTATTTTTATTGTCATCCAATTGCCCTTAAACTTGCTATACTTCTACTAATAAAGTTAGCGTTAAGTTTTGATCTATTCAAGCCAGATGAAATAAATAGATACAAAATTTAAGGTTAATTTAATAATTTACGCTTAAAATGAATAAATAAAAATTCTCGGAGTATATCTATGCCAAAGAATCAGGCGCTTAAAGCTGCACTTGCTAACAAAGATATATTGATGACAGTGGATCCTGCGGTTCGTGAAAAGGCTTTAGATGATTTGCTAAAAGCTGATTCTAAAGATACATCTCAAGTCAGGCTAGCAATTATTACTAACAAGGCTTTTTGGGAATTATTTCCTGATTTAACAGTAACTGATGGCGATGATTTTTATACTGATAGCAGGAAGCTTCTTTCTCCAAGCGGAGTGCTTGGTCTGCGTCAGGCGGCAGCTGAACAACGGGTATTATTAGGATTAAAAGATGTTAAGGATGACGTTTTGATTAACATCCTCTCTAATAATCAGGATGAATGTCGGGCTTACCTGGCTTCAAAACCTGAATTGGGTACTCTTCAGGGATCGCATGGCTGGAGAGCGGATGAAGTACCTGATCCTTCAATACAGCCTCCACCTCCACCCAGTAATAAAACAACCAATATTTTATCTAATGCTGCCGTTGATGAAATCCAAATGCAATCCAGAGATCTTTTATTATCCAGATTAATAGAGAATAACGAAAATAAGGCTTTTTTAGTTCAGCTACTTACTGCAACTGATAAACCTATTCTGGAAGCTGCGGCAAATAATTTAGGTTATCCTCAAGAGCTAAACGATAAAATAACTCACCCATTGAGCGATGAAGTAAAAACGACCTTAAAGCAACGCATGACCGTGTTGAAACAGACGGAAGGTAAAGCGGCATTTACAACTCATGTCGAGTCACTTACTTCAGATATTTTATTGAAAAAAAATTCATTACTGGAGGAGAATGCGCAAGATTTTTATGACGGATTACCTCCTAACGTAAAAATGTATATGGACATACAACAGGTAGATTGGGCTAAGGGTGTTCTCGGCGCTCGTTATTTACAAGCGCATTTAGCACATACCGAAGAAAACGTACTTCCTGCTCTTAATGCCACTAATGAGAATGATTTTAAAGTAAAATTAAAAGCAATGGCAGGTGTAGGTGATCATCCGTATGTTGATCACGCAGTCATCGGTAATCTTGCAGCAATGAAAAAAGCGCTGTTACAAAGCCATATTAGCAATCAGATAAATGGCCTTGATGCACTGAATAACCTGGATAAAGCAGCAGATCTAGATCAATTTAGACGGGTGCTTACTACGGCTGGAGTTACTTCTGTTGATTGGATTAATGAATCAGATTTAAAAGAGATGAAACAATGGGTTCGTTCTCATTTATTTGAATGTCAGCTTAATTTGATATCCCAGTTGGGTGCTAAACCACATACGCAATTGGCCAAAGTGTTCGCCAATTTACCTGTAGAGAAACAACGAAGCCTGCTAGCAGATCCAATTCATCATTATCATGTGCTCAATGCAACAGACGTTAATTCACTGCAGACTTATTTAGGAAAAGGTACTCCAGGGCTGGATACGGTCGTGGCGGAAAATAAAAGCCTGGCTGTTTTTCAACAAATTCAAAATGCAACAGTGGCGAAAATTTTAGTTAATTTTAAACCTGCAATCAATTTAGCTCCTGCGCGGATAAAAGAGATTAACAAAGAGTTACGTGAATCTGCTATGGCCATGGCCGCTACTGATCTTAAAGATCCTGCCAATTATAAAGCATTAATTGATAAAATCAGACCACACTGTGGGCCTGTAGATGCAGGACTTTTTTATGAAGCTTTTGGTTTGAATAATAATGGGCTGGCGTTTAAAGCCGATACATCGCTCAGAGATGGAATTATAAAACAAAATACTCATAATCTGGCTTTATTGCCTGCATTTATCTTGCTTCCTGATAACGACCCAAATAAAAAATTATTGGGCGTCTTTCTAACGCTGAACAAAGAGAGTGCTCTGGATCCTCAAGCTATAAAAGATAAGTTTAAAACAGCGAAAACATATAAGGAGTTTATTGAGGGAGTTGCTCCAACTACAGCGTTGCGGGCCAGATTCATTGCTCAATTATCCTCTCAATTATCCAGTACAATGTTTTATGATTTAAAAGTCAACGCTATTAATAGGAAAGTGCTGAGTAACTCTTCCCGAGTAGTAAATGAAGGGATAACCGCTATTCATCAAGAAATTGATGCAGTACAAAAAAGTCGTGAAGTATCAACCGACAGCAAGAAGCACTTTAAGTTTATAGACAAAATTGAACCCAATTACTTATATAATCCTACATTTAGAGGTGAGGCACGCCTTAAAGCTGTGGAAATGAAGGATAAATATCAATCCCTGTCAGATGATTGTGACGCTATTGTGGAACAATTAAAGCGGAATCAGAGCAAATTGGAGAATTTTTTCAATTTGCGTGGTTCTTTAGATCCCGGCTTGTCTCAAGCGGATAAAGATAAATTAACCGAAGTAAACGAAAAATTAGTTGAGGAATTGGCCGCAATTAAATCTGATTTACGATTTTATGAAAGAATACAAAATAAATTATCTGGTACTAATGGTATTCTCTCTGCAATCAATGATGCTGCGGATAATAAAAAGGCCTATGTATTTCACGCCGAAGGAGTGACTCGTAAATTTGTTACCCGAGAAGGACTTGCTGAGTTAAGCTACACATCTTCTGCTCCTACGACTATTCCAGGTAGTGCTATAGCTACAGAGGTGGATGAAAGTGCCAGTAATCAACAATTTAAGCTGTCAGGACATGTTGTACCTGAGGGACAAATTGAGGCTGTAGACGTAGTGCGTACGGACTATAAAGACGATGGAGTCACTAAATCCTATGAGACTGTTGGCCGCTACACTATTGATCGCTCGCCTCCTACTCCAGTTACTGTGGAAGGGGAGAAGATAAATAAAACTCCAGGTGCGAAAGTTGAAGTTCGCGAGTTTCCCAAGCAAACTATTCCTGTTCCAGCAGCCAACTCACCAGCAGATGCAAAGCTGAGGCAAGAGCGAATTAAATTCGCTTTGACTGTTGCTGCCGAAGCACTAGCACTCCTGGACGGGCCGCCAACCAAAGAAAAACCATTATGTTTATACGGATCAAATGAAGAAGAAATGCGTCATTTATGGACTGCTTTAATTATTCTCGGTGAAAAAAATCCTCATTTGAAATTTAGCGAAGAGGCAATCAAACTGGACCGATTTGGTGATAATCAGTTTGATCCTGCTAAGGAAAGAAAATCGTCAATTTTTGGATTTAAACGAGACTTTCATAATCTGTCGTTATATTACGAAATGAATAGTCTTGCGCATCAATCCGAAGTGGATAGAAAAAGTGCCGTCGTAAATGAAATGAGTAAGGCGAAAATGGGTCAGTTTGAGCAAAGGAGTAAGGTCGATCCGCAAGCCATGGAAGCCGCAGCTGCGCTTAAAAAGAATAATAAGGAACTTCGGAAACAAGTCAATGAAACTAAAGATGCTGAAGAGCCAGTAGTAAGGAATACAGGACCAAATAATGCATGATAGGATTAAGAATAACAAAAAAGGAGTATTTTAATTGAACTCTAAACAATTGGCTATTGGTGTATTTGATTCGGGCATGGGGGGATTGACCGTTTTAAAAGCGTTACGAGCCAATTTACCACAAGAATCGTTTATTTATTTAGGTGACACAGCCAGACTTCCTTATGGTACCAAGAGTCCTGATACGGTGAAGCAATACGCCATGCAAATGGCGAGAATTTTAGTGGAACGACGTATTAAAGCCCTGGTTGTTGCCTGTAATACTGCAACCACAGCTGCTTTGCCTCATTTGCAAAGCATGCTGACAGACATCCCTGTACTCGGTGTGGTGGCTCCAGGAGCGGCTGCTGCGGTAGCCGCAACCAAAAACAATCGTATTGTTGTTTTGGCAACTGAAACTACTATTGCTTCTAAGGCTTATCAGCAGCTGATTGTAAAAAATCTTCCCGAGGCTGTAATTAATACACGAGCCTGCAGTGTATTGGTTGCCTTGGCCGAAGAGGGGATGGTCGATAATTTGGTCGCTCGGGAAGCCTTAAAACATTATCTGGATGATTTTTCCGATGAAGATGCAGTGCTTTTAGGCTGCACCCATTTTCCTGTCTTTAAGCCTCTGTTATCCAGGATCTTACCTGAAGGTGTTGCCATCGTAGACTCAGCTCAAGCAACTGCTTTGTCATTACATGAATTATTGCGACATAAGGATTTGCTGAATGATGAGTTAACTCGTTCACCTAAAGCCAATTATTTGGTAACTGATTCGGTTAATCGCTTTCAGAAAGTCGGTGAAATATTTCTTGGTGAGCAATTATTTATTGAAGACATCGAGTTGGTTGACGCCAGGAGTTGATGATGCGCTCTGATAGAGCGCATCATGTGTACTGTTCACTACAGAATAGTGCATCCATTATTTTCTGGCGGGACAAAATCATCCTCATCATCCAAGTTGATTTCCTTTGTCTGCATGTCCTTATAGATCAATAGAGACGATTGTAATAATCCATTCCCTGCACCCCAGTATTGATGTAAGCTGGATGACGCCGCCAGATTGTTCAGCATGATAAGACTGGCTTGGTGATAGTCATTTATAGGAGTTATCGCGGCAAAGTCACCTGGATTTGCCTCGGTCGGATAAGGTGCATAAGGTAAGGTGGATAGGTAGTCGACTAACTCAGAAAACGGTTCTTTACTGAGGACTCCTAAAATACTTGCTGTACGAAAATGTAACGGTGCCGTCTTATGTTCCAATATTTCGCTAAGCAGTTGGACTAAAAAATTCTGTTGTGTTGGATCGAACACTTCTAGAATGCTTCGTACTTTATCTCGCGAGCGTTCCAATTCGGTTACAGCAACTTGCCATTCAGAGAGCTTCTGATAAAAGCTTGGTGGGATATATTGGTGAATCGAATCTTCGTTGGGTTCGGTGAGATAGCTTGCCATTAAAGATTTAAGTTGCTCAATTGATTCAATCTTTTTTAATTCAGCAATGAGATTCGTTGATATTTGAACACATGAGGTGTTGCGTGCATTCGACTCTCTGAATTTTTTGAGCCAGATAATGTATCCCTCGGTTACCAGATTTTTCATATACCATACCTCATAAGCATTTAAGTTTGAAAAGCAACTTATTATTCGTAACGTCCCAATAAGTCTGAAAACTCTTGTTTCCTATGTTGGAATATGAACAATTCCTCAAGTTATTGAGATGTTACTACTATTCTTCCTTTGCTGGACGGCTCATTAAATTGATTACTGCTTGTCTGGCAGTGATTTTGTTTTCTAACAAAGCATTTATTTGTTCACAAATTGGCATTTCTATTTTATGTTTTTTTGCAATTGCACAAATTTGTGCTGCATTATGTTTTCCTTCCACTACTTGCCCAACTTGTTGTTCTGCTTCTGTTATCGAGATATTATCTCCTAATAATAGACCAAATCGTCTGTTTCGGGATTGGTTATCAGTACAGGTTAATACCAAATCTCCTACGCCCGCTAACCCCAGGAAGGTATCTTGACGAGCTCCAAGGCTTAAGCCTAAGCGACTCATTTCAGCGAGTCCCCGGGTAATTAATGCTGCTTTGGCATTCGAGCCATAGCCCAGGCCATCACTTATTCCACAGGCGATTGCTAAAATATTCTTCACCGCGCCGCAAAGCTGTACACCAATGAGATCCTCACTTAAATAGACACGAACATTATCATGATGGAATAAACGGTGAGTGCTTTTTTGGTAATCTGGATTATTGCTGGCCAAAGTTAATGCCGTAGGCAAGAACTTGGCAACTTCTTTGGCAAAAGAAGGGCCAGATACTACTGCAACAGGAAAATCAGCGCCAAAGCGCTTCGCGACCAGTTCACTGAGTAAATGATGACTGACTGGATCAACTCCCTTGGTAAGCCAGGTTAATCCTTTGGGCTTGGGTTTTATTTTTGCTAACAGTTCTGCAAAAGCATGCGATGGGACAGCAATAATGACATGATCCGCATCGTTAATGCATTGTTGCAAATCTGCTGTTGGAATGAGTGTTTGAGGAAAATTCACATCGGGAAGATAGGCAGAATTAGAGCGTTTTGTTGCCATTAATGAAACATGCTGTGGGTTATGCCCCCACAGCAAAACGCGATGCCCTGTTTTTGCCAGGTGAATTGCAACAGCGGTGCCCCAAGAGCCGGCACCTAACATGGCAATAGTTTGCGTTTTCATTGATTAATGAGTTGTTTCGTCAGCAACTACTTCACCTTTTTTCTGTTTTTCTTCAAGTTGTTGCATGTACAATGCATCAAAATTAATCGGGGCCAGAACCAGTTGCGGGAAGCTGCCACGAATAACTTGTGATGTAATTGCTTCACGAGCATAAGGGAATAAAATGCTAGGGCAAAAACTATTCAGCAGATGATCCAGTTGATTTGTCGCTGCACCTTGAATAGTGAATATACCGGCTTGTTTTACTTCAACAAGGAATGCCGTTGTTTTTTGATTAGCGACAGTTGCCGTAACCGATAAGACTACTTCAAACACGCCTTCTTCCAGTTTAGTACTGGTAGTATTCAAGTCTAAAGTAAGCTCAGGTTCCCATTGTTGTTGAAACACTGCTGGTGTATTTGGTGTTTCGTAGGATAAATCTTTCACATAGATTCGTTGAATCATGAATTGAGCTTCTTCATTTGATTGTACTGTATTAGGTTGGTCAGTCATGAAATTCTTATCCTTTTAAAAGTTCGTTCAATTTCCCCTGATGTTCCAGGGCATGTAAATCATCACAGCCTCCTATAGCTTGGCCGTTAATGAATATTTGCGGTACGGTATGTCTACCGCTTTTAATTATCATTTCTTCACGTCGTTCGGGGTGCATATCAATCCGAATGTCGGTGAATGGAATATTTTTCCGATTTAATAACTCTTTGGCTTTTATACAATAGGGGCAATAGCCCGTACTGTACATGATTACTTCACTCATGGATTTAACCTTTATTTTTTAACTAAAGGAAGATCGGCATTTTGCCAGGAAGCGATACCACCGCCAAGTACCATGGGTTGGTAACCCAGGGCCGTAATTTTGGCAGCCACTGCTGGAGATTGCAAGCCGCGAGCACAAACCAGAATAATTTTTTTATTTTTATACTTGTTCATTTTCGCTTGTTCAAAATCGTCTGCAGTACAATTAATGGAATCGATAATATGGCCATTTTTAAATACCTCTTTATCGCGCAGATCGAATACCACTGCATTTTCATTATTGATCAGATCAACAGCTGTTTGCGGATTAAGTTCTTTGGCTTTCTTTTTCTGCGTAATTAATTCATTTATAGATATTAATACTAGTATAGTGATAAAAGCTAACCAAAGCTCCCAGTGATTTGTGATAAATTGTCCTAAGTGTTCCATATGGTACTCAACATATTTTTGTAATTGACGAATTATCCTCAGATTAGTTGCTTAACGCAAGTAATGTAGGATTTTCTAGCAATAATCCGTTGTTTATTTTTGACATTCAGATATTTTTCTACGGGGTTGCAGGTTTATCACGCGGGATATACCTCAATACACTGCCATAAAGTTAAGAACAGTACGTCATCTTGAGCCTAGCGATCTCCTGAATCCAGGGAGAGCTTTCGTCGCTAGCTCCTCAGGATAATGGTCGAGCCAATCACTTTTCGGTTTTATTTCTTTTGAGCAAGACATATATTGCACCATGGCCACCATCTTTTGCCAATGCACTATGAAAAGCCAGGACTTCGCTAAATTGAGGTAGCCATCTATTGATTAAATTCTTAATTACTGGGGGGGCGCCAAGGTGTCCTCCTTTTCCATGGATAATAAGCAAGCAGCGCTTGTTATTCTTGGTTTGATTCTGGATAAAACGACAGAGCGACTCACGAGCATCCTCGGTTTTCAACCCATGTAAATCCAATCTTGCTTCCCAGGGGATTAAGCCATGTCTTAGTTCACGAAATCGTTTACTAGGAACACTAGGATTACAATAAGTCAACTGGGTATGAGAAAGAACAGTCTCGCTAATGTAATCAGATAAATAACGCTCACTTTTTGTTTGAGATTGTTCCTGATTCCTTTTTCTTGCGGAGTATTGTTGCTGAGTGCGTTCAGGTGCTTTGGTTCGTTTGGTCGCGTCATTTAATGGCTTTACTGATCGCATGTGTTCACGAAACAGTGCCTTGTCCTCATCGGACATGAAATCATCAGCCATTTTTTACAAGAATTTAATAATTATAATCAAAGTATAACTTAGGTTATGACATATTTTCTAACATAGAGTACAATTTGTTCTTTTTATCTCGAAAAATGAACATTAAGGACTGAAGTACCCATGAGCAGTTACATCATTAAAGAAACTGAAGAATTGGTTAGTATTCTTGATTTTTTACGATTTAGTTTGTCCTGTGCCATTGATGCGCAGCTCTATTATGGGCATGGCACTGATAACGCCTGGGATGATATGCGCTCATTAATTTTGAGGAGCTTGTCTTTACCCTATGATGTCGATCCTTCATTGCTTAACGCACGATTGACCAGTAGCGAAAAGAAACATTTGTATCAACAATTAGATAAACGAATAAATCAGCGCGTTCCCGTGCCGTACCTCATCAAAGAGGCCTATTTCTTTGATTTACCTTTTTATGTTGATGAGCGAGTGCTTATCCCTCGTTCACCGATAGCTGAACTAATTGATGAGCAATTCTCTCCATGGATAGACGCAGAGCAAGTACATCATATTCTAGACTTATGTACCGGCAGCGGTTGTATTGCAATTGCTTGTTGCTATGCATTTCCTGATGCTCAGGTTGATGCTGTAGATATTTCCAGTGAAGCTCTTGCCGTAGCCGCTATTAATTGTGAGCAATTAGAGGTGGAAGACCAGCTTTGTTTAATTGAGTCGGATTGTTTTTCCAATGTTCCAAAAATTAAATACGATCTGATTGTTAGTAATCCTCCGTATGTGGGGAAGGAAGAAATGCAAACCTTACCCGATGAATACCGTCATGAACCGGTTCTGGCATTGGAGACCAGTAATAATGGTTTGGCCATTGTTGAAAAAATCCTCAAGAGTGCCCATGATTATTTAAGCGAACATGGTATTTTAGTGGTCGAAGTGGGGAACAGTGAAGAAGCGTTATGTGACGCCTATCCGGAAGTTCCATTCACCTGGCTTGAAATGAGTAATGGAGGACACGGGGTGTTTCTATTAACGAAACAACAGTTAGAAGACTATTTTAAATAAGAGAGAACTGCATGTCCGGGAATACCTTTGGAACATTATTTACGGTGACAACCTTTGGTGAAAGCCATGGGCCAGCTATTGGTTGCATTGTAGATGGTTGTCCGCCAGGTATGCCTTTGCAGGAAGAAGATATTCAACCTTTTCTTGATAAGCGTAAGCCCGGCCAGTCGAAATATACAACGCAACGCAGAGAAGATGATAAAGTACAGATCCTTTCTGGTGTATTCGCAGGAAAAACTACTGGCGTTCCTATTGCTTTATTAATCCAAAATACGGATCAGCGTTCCAGTGATTATGAAGAAATTAAAAATTTGTTTCGTCCTGGGCATGCTGATTACACCTATCACCATAAATACGGTCATCGCGATTATCGTGGGGGCGGACGTTCTTCGGCTCGTGAAACGGCTGCACGAGTAGCAGCAGGTGCTATTGCCCGATTGTATTTGCAAAAGACCCTGAATCTGGAAATAGTTGGATATTTGCAACAAATGGGCGATCTGGTTTTATCTTATGAAAATGAAGCTGAAATAGCTAATAACCCATTTTTTTGTCCTAATGACAAACAGATTCAAGAGCTGTCTGATTATATCGACAAACTAAGACGCCAAGGGGATTCTGTAGGAGCACGGGTAAAGGTTGTTGCCAGAGGAGTCCCTGTTGGTTTGGGAGATCCTGTGTTCGATAAGCTGGATGCTACTCTTGCTTATGCTATGATGTCAATCAATGCGGTGAAAGGTGTCGAAATCGGGGCAGGTTTTGCTGCTGTTGAACAACTCGGTAGTGTACATCGTGATCAAATGTCGCACCATGGCTTTTTAAGCAATAACGCCGGTGGAATTTTGGGCGGCATTTCTACTGGTCAGTTTATTGAAGTCAGCATGGCTTTAAAACCTACTTCAAGCATCATTACTCCTGGTAAAACAGTGAATGTTGAAGGGGATGAGGTGAGTGTGGTAACCAAAGGTCGACATGACCCTTGTGTTGGTATCAGAGCAGTACCTATCGCTGAAGCGATGATGGCTCTGGTATTAATGGATCATTATTTAAGGCATAAAGCCCAGTGTCAATAAACAGTTTATAATCATTGTACTATCAAATAACGAGGCAATAATGAGCAGAAAATTAAATATAGCCATAGTAGGCGCAACAGGCGCTGTGGGAGAAACGTTCCTGACTGTATTGGCGGAAAAAAAATTTCCGATAAAGACTCTGTATCCTCTGGCCAGTGCTCGTTCTGCAGGTAAAACAGTACATTTTAAAAATGAAGAAATAGAAGTTCTTGATTTAGCTGAATTTGATTTTAGCAAGGCTGATATTGCTCTGTTTTCTGCTGGTGGTTCTGTATCCAAAGAATTCGCTCCCAAAGCAGTTGCTGCAGGCTGCATTGTTGTTGATAACACCTCCTGTTTTCGTTATGAAGAGGATATCCCATTAGTGGTTCCTGAAGTGAATGCGCATCGTATCGCGGAATATACTAAAAGAGGAATTATCGCTAATCCCAATTGTTCAACCATTCAGATGGTTGTTGCTTTAAAACCCTTATATGATGTGGCGGGAATCGCTCGAATTAACGTTGCTACTTATCAATCGGTTTCAGGCACAGGTAAAAAAGCAATTTCTGAATTGATTGCCCAAATGGGTGATCTTTTAAATGGGCGTCCGGCAAAATGTGATGTATATCCAGAGCAAATTGCATTTAATGCCTTACCTCATATTGATCAGTTCGAAGACAATGGTTATACCCGTGAAGAAATGAAAATGGTTTGGGAAACCCAAAAAATAATGGAAGACAAGAACATTATGGTAAATCCTACGGCCGTCAGAGTGCCTGTCATCTATGGCCATTCTGAAGCAATCCATGTTGAATTAAAAAATCCAATGACCGCTGCCGAAGCACGTATAATTTTATCTAAAGCTCCAGGGGTTAAAGTAGTTGATAATACAGCTAAAGCCAGTTATCCAACCGTTTTAAAAAATGCAGTGGGTCATGATGAAGTATATGTTGGTAGAATCAGACAGGATATATCTCATCCTTGCGGATTAAATTTATGGGTTGTGGCTGATAATATTCGTAAAGGTGCTGCAACTAATGCGGTGCAAATTGCCGAAATTTTGCAAAGAGACTATTTGTAGGGAGCTGAGGCTGTTGTTCTTTTCGTTGTTATTCAAACAAGAGATAACTGATTAAAACTTCAGCCTTTTATTATGCGTGCCAACATGGGCTTTATCTGGATTTGAGAACTAAATCCTAGTTCAGTGTACATTAATTAATAACTTATATTCTTTAATAGAAAAAGTGCACTCTTTTTATAACCTAAGTTATACTTTAAGCATAACTATTTAATGTTTGAAAAAAATGGATGATGAATATTATTTATCTGATGACATAGACAACACAGTTTTTTCAGATACTATTTTATCCTACACCAAACCCAGCGTCTCTGGTAAACGATTTCATGAATTAAAAAATGGATCAATTAAATGGGATGCCGTTTTGGATGTGCAAGGATTAAAAACTGAGGCTGCGCGCGGAGCATTGTCCCAGTTTCTTCATACGCAAATTAAAAATAATAAACATTGTGTTCTCATCATTCATGGTACAGCTGCTCCTAAAAATGTACCACCATTATTAAAAAATTTGATCAATCGTTGGTTGCCTCAGATTAAAGAGGTTCAAGCATTTCATAGTGCTAAAAATCATGATGGGGGCACTGGTGCAGTTTATGTCTTACTAAAAAAAGGGCTCCAAACCGATGCTCCGCGACTGCCTACCGCTGGAGGCGGTTCCTTTTTGGTTGCTGAAACCAAGGCTATGGAGCGTAAGAGGAGGCTTGCTGAGCAACAAGGTGAACGACAAATTGCCCCTGTAAAAGCTCGTGAGCATTCTGAAGTAGAGAATCAAGCCAGTCCTGAGGGAGAATTACAAAATAATATTTTACAACATCCCGCTTTGGACAGTCAGCGGTTCGATGGCGTTGACCCTAATTTAAATCCCGAGCCACCACTAAATACCGAAGCTCGTCGGGAATTTGATAATGAAAAAAGAGAGCAGGAAAAGGAAAAACAACTGCGTTTAGGTAATATGCCTAAATTTACCACTGCGCCCACACCACGGGGACCATAAATGACTATTGCGAACGATATTATCAGTCACAAAATGCCTGAATTCGAAGCTTATCTTCGTGAGGGCGAATCTTTGGATGATATTGATGAATATGGTTTTACCCCTCTGATTGAATGTGCGATTACTCGGCAACCCAAAATTGCAGAACAACTCCTGCTTCGTAAAGTGGATGTGAATAAGCCAGATGTAACTGGCAGAACCCCTCTACATTGGGCTGTTGATAATAATGATGTTGATATGGCTCGTTTATTACTGGCTTATGGAGCGGATTCAAATGCTTATACCCGTAATGGACTGTCTGTTTTGGTTTATCCGGTTTTAAGAAGTCAGGATGTTTTGAAACACTTGCTCTATCATCATGGCGCCAAACTGGATTTTGCTCTTGATTTTATTAATGCAAAATTGCTGGGGCATCGTTTCGAGCTTCAGGGTGATGTAGACATCGTGAATGCGAAAGGTGAGTTCATTGAATTGGATTATGAAGGATTCATTCTGGAATTTACTGTTGCTGTGGTGAAAGATTCTTTACGTCGCTTCATCAGTAGTTATTCTACCCGCCATTTAAGAAATTACTTTCCATTAATTCATACTATTATGGATGCATTTGGAGATGCTGCGGAGCTTTTGCAATTTCAACATCAGCCAAGATTAACAGACGTTCACCTGAAACGACTCAATGAATTATTAAGATCTCCGATGATGATTCTTCCTGCTGCCAGCCGTGGGCACGCTCTCTGTTTCATTCGTTTTCATCAATGGTGGGCTAAAGTTGACAGAGGTGAGAACAGTTTGAAAGAGGGAAGCGTTACTATTTATAGGTTAACCAGACCTGAAGCGTTAACTGTTAATTTTATTCAGGATTTTCTTTATAAGAAACAAAACCGACGTTATTTTCATCATGTCATTAACCAGCAATTGGGCTTGTTACCTATTGCTCAGATGCCGATTAGTTCGCAAATTAGCGGTAATTGCTCTTGGGCTAACGTACAAGCAGTTGTTCCAGTAGCTTACGCTATGCAGGAGTTCACTACTGCGGAAGCATTTAATCCTGAATTGGCATTGCTCTTATACAATGAGTGGGTTGAGTGGGATAAAGACAGAGCTCTTGATGAATGCATCCAGCGTTTTTATTTAGCCAGTCCGGAACGCAAAGCCAGTATTGCCGCTATGTTAGGAGGGGTTCTTTTCCAGGCCTGCGATTATAAAAACAAGCAGCATTTGGAACGAGCGGAGAAGATACTTAATATATTGACCTTGCCTGATTATTATTATGTATTAAAAAGCTATTTGGATGAATATTGCATCAAACGATTAACGCGCAAAGGTAATAATCTGCTCAAACTTCTTGATGATTGTGGTGTTAATCCTAATATAGGCGTAAATCCTGTCGCAACTGACTAGCCAAGGTTTTGTACCTCTACACAATCATTTTTTTGATGATTCCTTGTACTCAATGATTTCTTTATATTCCATGTGAAAAACACTGGTTGTTCATAAGTAATACAAGTTATAATAGAACGAAGACGAATGCGTCGATCACGGTATAATGCTTAGTGGCAACGCTATATTTAATTGACTTGAAACATTCAAGAGGTGGTCGGGTGAAAAATTACTCCTGGATTTTATTTGATGCAGATGAAACCTTGTTTCATTTTGATGCCTATCGTGGGCTGGTTCTTATGTTTGCCAAATTAGGAATTCTATTTACTCGAGAAAACTATGAAGAGTATGAACGGGTCAATAAACCTTTATGGACTGAGTATCAGAATGGCCAGATTAATGCCCAACAATTACAATCTCGCCGCTTTGCGCCCTGGGAGGAAAAACTACAGACTCCTGCTCAGGAACTAAATCGTGCTTTTATGACAGTGATGGCCGATATATGTGCACCACTGGATGGGGCACTTAGTTTATTGAATTCTTTAAAAGGGAAGTCGAAGCTTGGGGTTATTACCAATGGTTTTATTGAATTACAACAATTGCGCCTTGAGCGGACTGGTCTAAAAGATCATTTCGATGTATTTGTTATATCAGAAGAAGTAGGACATGCTAAACCTCATCCACGAATTTTTGACCATACACTTTCCTTAATGGGGGATCCATCACGTGAGGACGTATTAATGGTTGGAGATAATCCGGACGCAGATATACTTGGAGGATTAAATGCGGGATTGGATACTTGCTGGCTCAATGTTCACAATACGGTGGCACCGGAAGGAATAACCCCTCATTACGAAGTGCGCTCGTTAGCAGAGCTTGAGTCTTTATTAGTAAGAGAAGAGTGGATGACAACCTGCGACGCGTAAACAGAGGAATTGCCTCTGTTGGTTTTGTTTCCAACAGAGGTATTGCTGTTATTTATTAATGACGACACGTAATGCCTGAAGTGTTAAAGTGGCTGAATTTATAAACAGTTCACTGTCAACGATTTGCTGTTTAAAGAATTCAATTTCTTCACTCCTAATCGTAGGATTAATACGCTGTAGCGCTTCGAGCCGTGCCACTTCCTGTCCTATACTCGCGAGCATTTTCACCTTTGCTTGCTCCATTATTTCCAGCATATTATGTTCTGCAATCTTATTGGTGTTTTGCAAAATTGCTTCGATATCGGTGCTTACTTGTTTGATGATAGGATAGCCCAGATGGCGCTTTACCGGTTCACACATTGAATTAAGCTGTTGATAGTCTAATACCTTCGATAGATTTTTACCTGTTCGATCCATTAAAATTCTAATCGGGATAAACGGTAAAAAACGATCGAGTTGCAGGTATTTGGGCGCGGCACAATTGACAGTATAAAACGTTTCCAGAAACAAGGTGCCAGGAGCAATGCTTTTTACTGAAATAGTGGCCAGCGTTGCATTCCCTATTTCAGAATTAAGAATCATCTCCATTGATTCATTAACCATAGGATGTTCCCAGCTTAAGAACTCCATATCTTCACGGATGAGCGCTTTAGTTCGGGAATAACTGACGGTCACGCCATCTTCTTTAAGTCCAGGGAAGTGGCTTGATTTCATATGCTCTGTTGGCCGTAATATTTCGGCGAATTCTGAATGATATTCATGATCGACCCCAAACTCATGAAATACCTTTGCCATATAATTTTCCAGCTCAATACTACTTTCTTCTGCCTCTATTTCTTCAATCAGTTCTTGAGCTACGTCGTGATTACAGGAGTTTAACTCCAACAAACGATCACGCCCTTCCTGTAATGCTTTGTTAATTTCCTGAGTATAGACTTGCGTATCGTTTATGAGTTGATTTAAATCATCGTTATCTATTGAGCTGCTCTTTTGGTTGAGAATTGGCAGTAGTCTGTCTTCAAATTGCTCGTAAATGGAAAAACCAACGGAACAACTCTGGGCAAACAGATTGATTCCTTCATTATACCAGCGGAATAACAGTTCCTGAGCACTGTTTTCCAGGTAAGGGACATGAATTTCTATGGTGTTCTTTTGTCCTATGCGGTCCAGTCGTCCTATCCGTTGTTCTAATAAATCAGGATTAAGCGGAAGATCGAATAAAACCAGATGATGGGCGAATTGGAAGTTTCTGCCTTCACTACCAATTTCAGAACAAACTAATGCTTGCGCTCCTTGTTCTTGTTCCGAAAAATAAGCCGCGGCACGATCACGTTCGATTATTGATAATCCCTCATGAAACGCCGTACTTCGAATGCCAGCTTTTAATTTCAGATGTTGTTCCAGATCAAGGGCGGTTTTTGCTTTAGCGCAAATAACCAGCACTTTTTCAGGATGCAGTGCATCAATTTTACTAACTAACCATTGAACTCTGGGATCACTTGCAAGCCAGGCTCCATTCTCCAATAACTGTTCCGGATAAAGATTAACGGTATTGGATATGTGATTCAATGCCGCGTAGATTGGGGGTAGGGGCAGTGGGTAGGCATGTAACTGACGCTCAGGAAAACCTTTAATTGCCGCGCGAGTATTTCTAAATAGAACGCGACCAGTACCATGTCGGTCTAATAAATTTCTAATAGTATTGCTGATACTGGGATCTATATCTTTTCCTAAAAAAGGAAGCAACTGTGCTTTTAATTCAGCATTTAATTCATCACTTTGTTCATGTTCCTGGTGAGCAATTAAATTCTGAACTAATTTATTGATCTGTTGATAATTTTCTTCTTCCTTTTTAAATTCCAGAAAATTATAAAAACGTGAGGGATCAAGAAGCCGAAGGCGGGCAAAATGACTCTCTATACCCACTTGTTCGGGAGTAGCTGTTAATAACAGTAATCCTTTACTTTGCATGGATAATTGTTCAATACATTGATATTCAGAGCTTTGAGATTCCTCTGACCAATGCAAGTGATGTGCTTCATCCACAACCAAAAGATCCCATCCTGCTTCTATTGCTTGTTGGCGTGCTGTTTCATTGTTCATAAGGAAGCTAAGACTGCATAAAACAAGTTGCTCTGATTCAAAAGCATTGCTTTCCACTGCTGGAGAGTCGCTGTACTCATCATCAATGTCGTCATCTTCTTCAGTGCTCTGCAGCAGTTCAAATCGCTTTTGATCAATAATGGAAAAATACAGGTTAAATCGTCTCCTCATCTCAACAAGCCATTGATGGATAAGAGTATCTGGCACTACTATCAGTACTCGGCTGGCTCGACCAGTATGCAGTTGATAATGCAAGATCATTCCAGCTTCAATTGTCTTTCCCAATCCTACTTCATCTGCGAGTAAAACGCGTGGGGCATGCCGTTGTGCAATTTCACTGGCAATATAGACTTGATGCGCTAAATGATTGGTTCTGGAGCCTAATAATCCCCTTACCTTTGATTGTTGTAATCTGCTGGTATGATTCAGAGTGTCAATGCGTAATTTGAAAGAGTTTAATTTATCGATTAAACCACTAAACAGTCTTTGTTGTGGTGTGCTTAATTTGATAAAACAATTAAGTGCTAACTCCGTAATTTGACGCTCTTCCCCTGCTTCATCGTGGCAGGTATATACTATGAGTCCTTGTTTATCATGCACTTCAGTGACCATTAATTTATTTTGATCATTGGTGGTAATTGTTTCGCCTACCTTATAAATAATTCGGCTCAGTGGTGCATTGTCTATGGCATAAATTCTGTCTTCTTCTGCTGCTGGGAAGATGATACTGACTTGTCTGCCATTTAGTTCAGTTATAATTCCCAAACCCAGTTGCGATTCAGTATTACTTATCCAGCGTTGGCCCACGGTAAATGTCATAAAAGGGAACATCCTATCAATAAAAAGGTTAAATATGAGATACATCTATGCAGTAAAATACTGCGATTAATAGAATCTGTTTTTAGCAGAGTGCTATTATTTAGTTAGTTTATTGTATCAATTTTTAATACAATAGACATTATTTTCTCATGTTTAACTTCCTATTCACTTTAGCGCCTAATCCTTAATAATTACAAAACAGAGAGGTCATTTGTATCGCAAGTTCATTTCAATTGCTTTGTTCTAAACGAAATATTGTTACCATAGTGTTCGGTTTGTTGACATGAATTCTTCTTGACCTGTATGATGAATTCGTCTTTCTATACTTATCTGTCGAACGAAGGAGATTACTTATGTTAACTCAGGTCAAAATTAAAGACATGCTTGCCAGAGATACTTGGAGAGCCAATCGGGATCGGAGGTATCTTTTTAAGGCCTAGAGTTCAAATCCTCCAAGCAAATCAACGATTCTTCCATTCTCAATCTGTCCCACGTTCAGCTAAAGATATCTCAACGCAAATCAGAACCTATTTTCTTGATAGCCATCGCCATTATGCAGGTTTAGAACCTTTAAAAGATATTGATTTTGTTACCATCTATCTCAATGGTTCTTTATCCCTTTGGGGTAAAAAAAACGATAATAAATTGTATGAGATTAATTCTCAGGAAACCCCAGCGCTTCAAGATGAGTATAATATAATCAAATCTGTATCTCATAGTACTGTCTGGTTACATTTGATTTTGCAATCGATTATTGGGCATTCAAAGATTAATAAGCATCATCAGATTGATTTACAAAGGCTTGAATTCAGTTTGTTGGATCTTTATGCGCTCAGTCAAAGAATGAGTCGAGAACGTACGGTTATTCAACAAATCTTAAATTACGTTTACCTAATTCCCGAAATGAAACATTTAACTGAATTTCAGGCTCTATATACTCAATATCTTGTCGCAGTGAAATCAGTTAATGAAGTTTATGCTTCAAAGGCAACACAGTTACAGCTTAATGGAATACATCACATCATGTCGCAATGGACAGATGCATATAAAATCCAATTGGGAGCCATGCGAGTTTTGATTGTCACCGCTCATGGCCCAAGAAATGATTTGATTGAAAAACAATATTTTCTGGACTTATATGAAAAGCAAGGCTTCATGGATGCGGAATGTGGGAGTGCTCATATCCTCTGTGTTGAGATGATGCCGGAGCAGAGTGCAACAATCAGTAAAGAATCATTAATTGATTTTTTAAGAAAACATCAGATTAATATGCAGATTGCTGCCAATATGCTGGGTGACCCAATGGCAATGGACAAGGATATTTTGGGGCAATATGCTCCTGGGGTATTAAAAAAATTATGTCCTTTTCATGAAACCACTTCGACAAATAAAGAGGGCCGTTTTTCCTTTTTTCCCCGCAGTCGGGACTTGGAACAACCGAATTTACTTGCTCCTCATGCGATGCAATTAAAAGAATAACGCTCTGGCCAAAATTAAAAAAAGTACTCTAAACTTTAGAGTACTTCTTTTTAAAATTTCAATAGTAATGCCCAGTATAAATATAAAAAAAAATTCGATAATACTTGTTTTATTGATACGTTTTGATTAAAAATGATGATCAAAGGAAGATTTTTATTCGCAAGGAGCGTAATTATGTCTATTCAAGAAACAGTGCTTCAGGATTTACTTAAGAACGAAATCAATACACCCATTGCTTCTGATTTGGCGGCAGCCCAAACTCATCCTCTGCAAATTGAAGCTCTTCCAGAACATTTATATGATCTGAGCGCTCTTGAAGAATCCAAAATTGATTTGGAAAGCCTGCAAAAAATTACCTCAGTTAAAGACGATCTTTTAAAAGTAAAAGGTACCCTTGTCGGCATAGTGGATACTATGGCCAATGATCCTAGTATGATTACCCGTTGGTCAAAGTCTTGGGGGGAATTGCCTCTGTGGCAAAAAATACTGGGTGGCGTTGCTCTGTCTGGTCCTACTGTTGCTGCGGGGCTTTTCGCACATGTTGCAGCACTTATGGTAATTGGCGGTGTTACAGGTGTGGCTTATACGGCAAGCGGCATTATTCTTGATGATCACCACATTCATAATGTAAACATTGCACAGCGTCTGAAACAGGGGGTTTCAGATCTTGCAGATCTTTTAATGCTTACCATCAATGCATTGGAAAAAATAGCTCATGATTTAAAAGTAGAAATAGGTAAATTTGCGATTGAAAATACCAAACTTGCTGATAGCGTAGTTGAGTTGCGATCAGAAGTCGAATCACTGACTAACCAGGTTGAGGTATTTATGAAAACTCAGGAGTTATTGCGCGAAACCAGAAATGATCTTGAAAAGACAGCAGAATCTCTGAAAAATTCTGTGGTAGAACAAACTGAATTACTTAATAAAAATCAATTGTTGTTGAAGCAAGTTAAAGTAGATTACGAAAAAAATGAACAGCAATTAAGTGCTAAAATTGCAGAGTTACTGGCCGTCAAAAAATCAATGGACTTAGAGGTCGAACGAGCTAAACTGGTGGCTAATACTTTAGAAGGAACGGTTTTAAGTCTTACTGGAACAGTAATAAAAGATGGAGAACAGCGAGCTCAATTTCAACAGAATCTTGATTTGTTTCTTAAAGATAAAGAGGGTGGATTTGATAAAGTGGCCACTCGAATTTGTGATGCAGAAAAAGAACTTGAAGAAGTTAAGAAGCAATTATCTGAAAGCACCGATCGTTATAAAGAATTACTCGATAGACAAGAAGAACAAGTCGCGCGTTTGGAGCAATTAGGTATTGAGAATATCCCTCCCCAAAATTACAGAACAAGCACAGGGATTATGAGCAGCACAAAAGCACTGCACAAAAACAGTATCTATAATGTAAAAAGTCATTGCACTGCTTCTGTTCCCGTGGTGGACCTGGTTCAGGGAACACAGCTAATGGTGTAATGCTTTATGAAACCGTTTTGATTACAAACAGCAGGTGCAGTCATGTAAGTGATAAAGAACATGGCTGCTTTATTTGTATGTTTAAAAACATTTTATTGTTTGGGACAGTCTAAGCTGATTTTTTGCTCTCGTTCACATGTGTCTATTAAAACTAAAACGTTATCTCCATTTTAGGTTGTGCGAGAAGTAAGTTCTTGCGAGCGACTTAACATTACAATTGGTCAAAAAAAACAATTGGCTTACAGAATCTAACGAGGCGGTGAAAATTTAAATTTTTTGAAAAAGGCAGGACATACGAAAAAATAATTCATATGTCCTGAGATGTACTGGCTTAGCTTTTTTCTGACTGTTCTTTAGCTAAAGAAGGTTCTCTTTTCTTGTTCCCTTCATTTTTTGGAGCACTGGATCTATTACCTTGAGGTCCATTCTGGCCTTGTTGGTTTGGATGCTGTCTCTTACGTTGTTGATTAGGGTTGGTATTCCCACCAGTACTAGCATTTGTCGCAGGGTTGGTTCTCTGCTGCTGTTGTTGGTTACCGCCTGGACGGCGTCTACGGTTAGGGTTATTTTGCTGTCTTCTATCCGTTCCCTGTCCTTTAGAAATGTGTCTGGATTGGTTTTGATTGCGGTGGTGTGGTGTTTTTTTCGCATTATCAGGCGCCGATGTAGTCGATTCAGTATGTCCACCAAATAAACTGGTCCATAAACGTTTGATAAAACTGTTTTGCGGATGTTTTCTTGTATGATGTTCTGCAAAAGACTTAACTGCTGGTTCATCATGCACGGCAGTATCTTTATCACTGCTTGTAACCTGTAATTCGGGTTGTTGAATTAAGGTATAGCTGGGTTTTTTGGATTTGCCGACATTATCTTCTTTTAGGCGAGTGATCGAATATTGTGGGGATTGCAAATAAGGATTGGCAATAATAATTACACTCACGCCATGCCTTTTTTCAATGTCTTTAATGAAATTACGTTTTTCATTCATGATAAACGTCGCCATTTCAGCAGGTAGCTGAACCTGGATTTCAGCGGTCTTTTCTTTTAATGCTTCTTCTTCAATCAAGCGTGTAATCGATAAACCATGAGATTGAATATTTCGTACTGTTCCTCGACCTTCGCAACGAGGACATATCTCCTGCGCCGTTTCGCCCAGAGACAGTCTCAGGCGTTGACGAGACATCTCAAGAAGACCAAAACGAGAAATACGGCCAACTTGTATGCGTGCTCTGTCAGCCTGTAATGCTTCTTTCAAGCGGTTTTCAACATCGCGTTGGTTTTTGCTGGAGCTCATATCAATAAAATCAATAACGACTAATCCACCCAAATCACGAAGACGTAATTGGCGCGCAATTTCATCTGCAGCTTCAAGATTCGTATTTAAAGCCGTTGCTTCAATATCAGAGCCGCCAGTTGCTTTAGCAGAGTTAATGTCTATTGAAACCAGAGCTTCCGTTCTGTCGATAACCAGTGCACCACCAGAAGGCAGCATCACTTGGCGTTGATAAGCAGTTTCTATCTGACTTTCAATTTGATAAAAATTAAACAAAGGAATGCTGCTGTTGTATAGTTTCAAATTAGGAAGAAACTCAGGTTTTACTCGTTCAATGTACTGCTTCGCTTTGATATAGGAAATTTGGTCATCAATAATTATTTCACTGATTGATTTGCGCAGATTATCACGAATTGAACGGATAATAACATCACCTTCCTGATGTATCAGGCATGGAGCAAGTTCTGAATTATAAGCTTGTTTTATGGATTGCCATTGATTACACAGCATATTCAGGTCATCTTGTAACTCTTCCTGGCTCTTGCCAACACCTGCTGTTCTGATAATCAGTCCCATATCGTCAGGCAGAGTCAGGGCGTTCAGGGTTTCACGTAATTCATCACGCTCATCACCTTCTATACGTCTGGAAATACCGCCGGAACGAGGGTTGTTGGGCATCAGAACCAGATAGCAACCAGCCAGAGTAATGAATGTAGTAAGAGCCGCACCTTTATTACCTCGCTCTTCTTTATCTACCTGGATCAGTAATTCTTGTCCTTCGCGTATTAGTGTTGTAATTGGAGGTTTGTCATCTCCGAAATCGTCAGGATTTTTGCTTAAATATTCAGGTGCAATTTCTTTTAAAGGTAAAAAACCTTGTCGTTTTGAGCCGTATTCTACAAATACAGCATCAAGGCTTGGTTCTCTTCTTGTGACGACTGCTTTGTATATATTGCCTTTTTTCTTTATCTCACCAGGACATTCAATATCCAGGTCAAATAAGTGATTGTTTTTTATGAGTGCAACACGAACTTCTTCAGTTTGCATTGCATTGATCAACATTTTTTCCATCTGTAACCCCATAATTAAGGCGCGGGCATTTAAATCAAGATAGTGTAAGGCTCGGGAGCGTCATTGTTTTTAACGGTTTCGAGACCAGGTGTTGGTTACCTGTTTCTGTATCCGGTAAATTAATAACAACTCCTACCCAAACAGTCAAACATCGTGTTGAAACACGTTGATTGAGCGGTAAAGGAGGTGATCTTTAAGCGGACCCATGACCTTGTGGACAGACCATACGCATGTTCCCTGGATAATCAAAGGTGCACACTGTGAAATATATCGTTTACGGATTAAGTGGGTTGAAATAAGAAGCCTTTTTATGAGGCGTGTGAAAGCCCGGAAATAATTCGTAATTGGTATAAAGCATGTCTGACATGCGTAGGTATCTGTCGAAATAATAATCAATTTTGCTCTGGTATTGGGTCGCTTCCTTATATCTTCGACTTAAATGAAAGCGCAACTTGTTGTTCTTCAAGTATCAATCCGTTCATTTGGAATGAGTAAACAGATATAATTTCAGGACGTTAAGGTGCGGTCGTAACTAAAATTCAATCTGTTTATACTAACCTGGATCAAAACTTCGTGTGTTGGATTTGTTATCAATTGAACCAAGTTCATGTTATCCTGTTAATTTTTTATTCTATGTTTGATAAAAAATTATAGCGATTGCACGTATTTTGGTGAATTAATGACAAATCTTTGTCGATAATTAATCGACTATTAAACTTTTTCTCTGTTTATACGTTATAATTCGGTCGCTAGGGAACATTCCCACGCGATATATAATCATATCAAAAAATTCACGCTCAGCAAACAGGTTTATTGACAATGAGTGAAGTAAGCTATAAAGAAATAGGTAACGAAGAAGACGGACAACGCCTTGATAATTACTTAATCAGGATTTTAAAAGGTGTACCTAAAAGTCATATTTATCGGATTATCCGAGGTGGCGAGGTTCGCATCAATAAAAAAAGATCTCAGGCCAGCTCTCGTTTGCATACTGGCGATTTAGTGCGAATTCCTCCCATACGAACATCAGAGTCCAAAGAAATATTTGTTGGCGATGCTTTGGCAAAACGTTTAAATGAATGTATTATTTTTGAAGACTCTTGCCTTCTGGTATTAAATAAACCAGCCGGTATTGCGGTTCATGGTGGCAGCGGTTTGAGCTTGGGAGTTATTGAAGCTTTGCGTAAAACCAGACCCGATTTACCTTATCTGGAATTGGTACATCGATTAGATAAGGAGACTTCCGGATGTTTGCTTCTGGCGAAAAAGAGAAGTACTCTCAGGGCAATTCAAGCCTCTCTTGAAGCACGTGAGGTTCAAAAAACGTATTGGGCTTTATTAACTCATCCTTGGGAGGGCAAAAAGAAAATCACTGTGAACGCTGCTCTTGAAAAAAACACTCTGAAATCAGGAGAGAGGGTGGTGACGGTGAAAGATGATGGAAAAGCTTCTGAAACAGATTTTAAATTATTGGAAAATTATCAACAGGCTTGCTGGGTAGAAGCAAGTCCTAAAACAGGGCGTACTCACCAAATTCGGGTCCATAGCGCTTATTTGGGGCACGTTATTGTAGGAGATGAAAAGTACGGATCTCTTGCGGGCGAAGTCGAAGGGATAGATAATCATCAAAATCGTCTTTTTTTACATGCGCGTTCTATTCAATTTAATTTAAATGGAACCAAACAGCTTTTTCAGGCTAATGTAGATGATCGATTTGCTAATACACTAAAACAGTTGCGTGCAAGGAGCGTGGTAGGCAATGAGTAATCCATATCAATTGGTCGTTTTTGACTGGGAAGGCACTATTTCAGACACTTTAGGGCTGATATTGCATACCGTAGCCAATGAAGCAAATATACTGGGATTTGGGGATATTGATCCATACCAAGCTAGAAAATATGTAGATCTGGGTTTATTACAGGCTTTGAAAAAATTATTTCCTCAATTATCTATTGGTGAGCAAGAGCAACTAATACAGGCGGTTCAACATGCCATGATTACCCGAACAGCTGAAACCTACTTGTTTCCGGGCACGTTAGAATTTATACAGCAGCTTCATCATGCAAAAATAGATTTAGCAATTGCAACAAATAAAGGACATCAATCATTAGTTCGAGCATTGCAAGCTACAGGCCTTGATGAATTCTTCAAGGTTACGCGTGCAGCAGGCCAGGTTCCAGCCAAACCCTGCCCACAAATGCTGGAAGAAATCATGGAGGAGTTTGGCAGAGATCATTCTACGACTCTAATGATAGGTGATTCAGCTACTGATATGGAAATGGCAGCGAGCATTAATGTTGCTGCTATCGGGGTGGATTTTTACCATCAACAGGAAGCGTCTCTTAAAGATGCTGGCGCTTTGGCAGTATTTGATGATTATAAGCTATTGGCTGACTATTTGAAGCTGCCAATTATGTAATAGGGAGTATTAATGAGTACATTAACCAGTTTGCCAAATTTATTAACGTTGTTGCGTATAGTTCTTATTCCAGTCTTTATCATTGTTTTTTATCTTCCTTTTAAATGGGCTAGTGCTGTTGCGGCAACAATTTTTGCAGCGGCATCTTTTACAGATTGGTTAGATGGCTATTTGGCTCGCAAACTTAAAATGATGTCACCTTTTGGTGCGTTTCTTGATCCTGTTGCGGATAAATTATTGGTTTCGACCAGTTTATTGTTGTTGGTTGGTGCTAAAGACATTAATTACATTACTATTCCTGCCATCGTAATCGTTGGACGAGAGATCGTTATTTCCGGGCTAAGAGAATGGATGGCTGAAATCGGACGTCGTGCAAGTGTTACAGTCGGTTATATTGGCAAAGTGAAAACAACGTTCCAAATGATCGCTTTGATTTTACTGCTTGCGTTTAATCCAGTTAATTCCTGGTGGGGTTCTATTGGTTTTATTCTGCTATATGTGTCTGCTATTTTAACTATTTGGTCTATGGTTATTTACTTAGCGATTGCATGGCCAGATTTAATGAAAAAAAATTAAATTTTTTGTTGACAGTGTCTGGATTTACGGTAGAATCCCATCCCGTAGAGACGCGGGAATAGCTCAGTTGGTAGAGCACAACCTTGCCAAGGTTGGGGTCGCGAGTTCGAGTCTCGTTTCCCGCTCCATATTTAAAGCGACGAAAAGTCGCTTTTTTTATTAGAGCCGCAGAGAAGTAATAGTAGCAAAAGGCTGTGTGGCAGAGTGGTCATGCAGCGGCCTGCAAAGCCGTGTACGCCGGTTCGATTCCGGCCTCAGCCTCCATATAAAAGATATGCCCAGGTGGCGAAACAGGTAGACGCAAGGGACTTAAAATCCCTCGGTGGTAACACCATGCCGGTTCGATTCCGGCCCTGGGCACCAATTACACATTTTGTAATTGTTCGCAAGAGTTCAAATTAGTACGTAACTGATTGATTAATAATAAAATAACACTGACTTTTCTCTCTCAAATCTTTCTCAACGATTCGTGGCTCTTTCCCATTTAAGGGGGCAGCTTTAATCATCCGCAGAGCACCTTAACACGCACTCTATAATTTGGCTCTTTCCCATTTAAGGGGGCAGCTTTAATCATCCGCAGAGCACCTTAACACGCACTCTATAATTTTCAAAATTCCTAAACCCATAAGCCCTTCTTTGTATTAGCTTCATCTTACGATGGAAGCCTTCAGTTATTCCATTTGATTTAGTAAATCGCCACATTCTAGCTACTTCATCTTTCCAGGTAGTCAGCGTTTTACCTAAAGAAGCCAAAGCTTTAAAAGGGCTTTGTTTTAAATCACGAAGCATATCCAGGAAGATGGGTATTACTTCACGACACTTATTTTGATTTAAAGACTTGTTCATTAAAAGTTGATGAAGTTGTTGTTGAAATTGATAAATAGCCTCTATGGCTGGATTTTGAGCTAAGAAGGCGTCTCGTTTCTTTTGTTTATCAGGAGTGAGGCGGTCTGCTCTTGTTCTTAATAGTGCAAGGATGCCCCGATTATTTTTGACCTGATGAGAAAGTTCTCGATAGGTCATCATGCACTGGTGTTGCATTAGACGTATGACATGAAACCTATCGGCTACTATAAGCGCATTAGGAAAATATTTTTTTACCAGTGAACGATAAATACTGCTTAAATCCATACAAATCACCTTAACTTTTTCTTTGCCGGGCAATTGATTTAAGTAGACTGATAAGTCCTGTTCACTGCGCCCAAGAACGACATCAAAGATTTTATGTTTCCTTAGGTCGCATAAAGTAGTAGCGAAGCCCTGTTTTTTACTAAAAAAATGCTCATCGATACCTAAGATTTGCGGGCAAGGTTTATTAAGTAATTCTTGATGCTCGAGACGATAACGGCGTTGATACCAGCGTTCTATAGTCGCTTTCCCTTTCTTATAATAGCTCGCCAAGTCTTTCTGAGACACGCCTTTAGTATGGCTGTGGAATACCTCTCCTTGTAAGCGCTCAGTCGACCTTTGGTGTTTGGCTATCCCTGGAAACTGCTGATTCCCGTAGCGTTTACAGACTTTGCAATACAGCTTATAGGCTTTAAATCGCAATAAAGTTCTTCTATGCCCAATTAACTCGTGATGAACTTCTCTTATTTTGTTGGATTTCTTCCTTACTTCTTTGCTTTTACAATGGGAACAACGTGCTGTTCTTTGATACACCACATCTAATATTAATGGGTGATAACCACTTACTTTTACTATAGAAAATCCAGGTAAATTTAGGATAAGATTATATCCAGGCACTTTAATCTCCTTTTGATCGCTAAATCAAGGACTTAGTTTAGACTATTTTGATTAAAGTGCCCCCTTAATTGGTGTAGAGCCAGAAGCCCGTGAAATAGCCCTAGCTTATCGAGCTCTAGTTGATAAAGGGATTGACCCCAGAGCAAAAAATGTTGATGCAGAGCAAACCAAGATAACGTTCAGTATGGTTGCTGAGCAGTGGTTTCAAAAATATAAATTCTCATGGAAAGATTTTGCTCGCAATCGTCATGAAAAAAGTCTTTTGCGTGATATTTTACCTTTAATTGGTGAAAAGGCTATTGATGAAGTAACAAAAGCAGATTTATTAAACGTTATTAAACCACATGAAGATGTAGGGCATCATGATGTCGCTCATCGTTTATTTGCAAGACTACAAAGCATTTTCGAGTTCGCAGTAGGAGCGTCTCTTACCGAAAATTATCCATTTATTGGCTTAAAAAGGGTTTTAATGCCAAAGCCGAAAGCTAAAAACCAGCCAGCGATTAGTGCAAGCGAGGCTCATGAAATGATGTTGGTTATTAAAAACACCAATTCTACAAAAATCGTTAAGTTGTATATGGAGTTGTTAGCTCATCTATTTACAAGGCCGTCAGAGTTACGCGAAGCAAAATGGTCAGAATTTGATTTACAAAAAGCAGAATGGAATATTCCCTCAGAGCGAATGAAGATGGGGTTAGCCCATTGGGTACCTTTAACTCATCACGTTTTAAATTTATTAAAAGAACTCAGATTACTTACTGGTTTTACACCCTATTTATTTAGCTCACCAGCGTTAAAAAAACCTCAGCCTATTAGTGAAGCAAGTGTTCGTAAGCTTCTGCACAACGCAGGTTATAAAAATCGTCATACAGCACATGGTTTCCGTTCTTTAGCCTCTAGTGTCTTGCATGAGCAAGGAGACTTTAAAGCAGATGCTATTGAAGCTCAGCTAGCTCATAAAGTGCAAGGGGTACGTGGAATATATTTGAGGGCTGACTTTAAACAGGAGCGCAGGTTGCTTATGGAATGGTATAGCAGTTGGTTACTGTGTAATAACAAAGGCCAGCTTAAGATAAATCAGCAGTAGGAAAACTATAATGACAGAACTTTACGAAGACCCTGCACGTTCAAAACAAATGATAAATCGTGTATTGAATTCAGATGTTACAGTTAATGCTAACAGCTTACTATTAATACCAGTTTATTTACAATTATGTGATTTGATTAAGAATGACATTTCAATGGAGCACGTAAACATAATCAATAACACTTGGTATACTTATCAAGTTTTGATAAACATGAGTAATAAAACTGATTTAAAAGGGTTAAAAAGAAAGATTAAGAGGTTTATCACTCTTCGTGATGAAATTCTTCAGGATATGTTTAATCAAGATATTAGTCTCTTTGAGCAGACTGGCAGGCCTTTTACTCTATTTGGTATAAGGGACGATATAATCAAATTTTCTCAAGGTTTAACCCGTAAAAATGGGTCTCGGTACAGTACAAATGTACTAATAAAAAAATGCTACTTTGAGCTGCTATTCATCGCGGAATCCTTAGGATTGGTTGCTCCAACTCAACATTATCAACGAAGCGAGCTAAAATCTTTTTTAGAAATTGTCACAACTCCTCTTCTTGCAAGCTCCGAAAGCCCAGAGGCAACAGATAAGACGCTAAGGTATTATTGCCAAGAGTATGAGAAGGCGAAAAACCATCCTAATGTAAAAAAATTAATATCCGAATTAACAAAACACTGTATCGAATATCGATTAAATGCAACTTTATGGCAAAAGCTTTTAACCATTTATGAAAATGAAATTGCGCCACTCATGTTAACTCAATAAACCAAAAGTACTATGGCACAAGCCCTTTTTTAATGCTGTGTCATAGGCACCAGCGATAAATAATTATTTCCTTCATAATTTCTTGTGAATCCTTGAGAAAGATTCAAAAAGAAAAGTCATGTTTTATAAATATTTTTTTGAAGGAGATATCATTTTGAATGAACAAGCAATCCTACTTTACCCTAAGCAGGCTCAAAAGCTTTTAGGGATTGGCACAACTAAATTTTATGAGCTTGTAAAACTCCCTGATTTTCCTAAGCCAAGAAATCCTTTAGGCAAACGCCCCATGTACCTCAGAAAAGAAATTGAGGATTGGGCGCATAACCTCAATACAAATTGCCATTTATAAGGAAGTAATAATGGAGCGTATAACGAATCACCCAGTCAAGCAACTGGGCAATCCAAAACATGAAAAGCCTTTATATAGTAATTTAACCTCTCCAGAAAGAGCAAGATTATTAAAGTACTATAAGGAACTAAAGCGTGAGCAATCGATTTTATATGCAGATATTTTTACTGAGCATAAGCTTTCAGCGAATCTAGAGCGAGAGTTAATTGAGTCTAGGGGCTTACTAGAGGATCAGCTTAATCAAATTTTTGGGGGTAAGCATGCCCAGAAATAGAATGATTAAACCAGAATTCTGGACAAGCGAGCAGGTTTTAAATTGTTCGCCTATAGCGCGATTATTGTTTATAGGACTTTGGAATTTTTCTGATGACAACGGTGTGCACCCTGCTGCTTATAAAAAACTAAAAGCAGAAGTGTTTCCCACAGATGATTATTCCACAAACGATATACAGTCGTGGGTGTCCGAGCTTATACAACAAGGGCTGTTAAATGAATATACGGTGGCCGATAAAACATATTGGGTGGTTACCGGATGGAAAAAACATCAAACCATTAAATATCCAACTTCTCTCTACCCTGTAGAGCCCATTAATATAGAGCAAGTTACCAATATGGAGAAAGATTCCGGTAGTATTGAAGGAATAATTCCGAGGCATTGTAACATTGCTTCCTCAGTGTTGACGGAAGACTGTGGAAGTCCTGCTGCCCAAATTAAAATAAATAAAATCAAACAAAATAAAGAAAAACATTTAAGTGAATCTGACGATTCACCTCTCTGTGTTTCTTCTACCCCATCCAATGATGCTAGCGCACAACTGTTTGATTATTGGCAGCGCACTATGAACCACCCTCGTGCGATATTGGATAAGAAAAGGCGGCGAGTAATCGAGCAGGCTATCAAGCAAGGTTACACCATACCAGAGCTTCAAAAAGCCATTGATGGCTGTAAAAACACCCCATTCAACATGGGAAAAAATGACCATCACCAAGTCTATGATGATATCACTTTAATTTTTCGTGATGCAGAACATATTGAGCGATTCATGAAGAGTGCCCATAAAGATGAAGCTCAACTAACTTGTATGAAAAGCGATGATATTATGGCAGGGGTAATTTAATATGATGATGGCAAAGGAAATTGTAAGAAATTTATCTCAACGTGCTGAGGACGTAGCGCGGTATTTATTACCTAACGGCAAGAAAATTGGTAATGAATGGCGAGTTGGTAGTATTGATGGTGAATCTGGCCAATCTTTAGGAGTACATCTGACGGGCGAAAAAGCAGGTGTATGGGCTGATTTTGCCACAGGGGAGGGTGGTGATTTACTTAATCTCTGGGCTCAATCACGTAATCTAACTAACTATGAAGCCATGAAAGAGGCTAGTAGCTACCTAGGTATATTAGAACCTCATTTCGAAGCCTATAAATTATCTAAATTTGCTAGACCCAAACAAAATTTAGACTCATTAGGTGATAATTCGCCTGTAATGAATTACTTAACGCAGATACGTAAATTACAACCAGAGATTATTCAAGCATTCAGAATAGGACAAAAGGGTAATGAAATTGTTTTCCCTTACCTTTGTAATAACGAACTCATATTCGTAAAATACCTGGGCCTAAAACGCGTTGATGGTAAGAAACAAATGCGTGTTGAGCCTAATTGCGAACCTTGTTTATTTGGTTGGCATATGCTTCCTAAGCAAGTCCGTTCGGTCGCTATTTGCGAAGGTGAAATTGATGCTATGTCTTTATGCCAATATAGTATACCTGCATTGTCAGTTCCATTTGGTGCCGGAGGTGGTAAGAAACACGCTTGGATTGAATATGAATTTGAACGCTTGTCCATTTTTGATGAAATTTTTCTTTGTATGGATGATGACCAAGAAGGTTATATTGCAACAAAAGAATTAATCGAACGCTTAGGTCGTCATCGCTGTAGAGTTGTTAAACTGCCACTTAAAGACGCTAACGAATGTCTGCAAGCAGGAATTGCAGAGGAGGCAATTAAAAATTGCTTTGATTTAGCAAAAACACTTGATCCGGATGAATTAAAGCCAGCAAGCCACTTTGTGGGGCAGGTGATTGATGAGTTTTACCCTAAGCCAGGGACATTTATAGGATATTCATCTCCTTGGGAAAAAGCCACTGATAAAATACTTTTTAGACCTGATGAGCTTTCAGTGTGGACTGGCATAAACGGTCATGGAAAAAGCCAATTTCTCGGACAAATTATTTTGAGTATGATGCAGCAAGGTGCTCGTGTTTGCATTGCTAGCCTTGAATTAAAACCTAAGCGGCTATTAATGAGATTAACACGTCAAGCTGCTGCCTTAGCTAACCCCTCGATTGAGTATATAGAAGCGATTCATAGATGGTATGAAGACAAACTATGGCTTTTTGACCTTGTTGGCTCAGCGAAATCAAAGAGGTTGTTGGATGTTTTTTTGTACGCTCGTCAACGTTATGGAGTTGATGTTTTTATCATTGACTCGCTAATGAAATTGGATATTGCTGATGATGATTACAGCGTCCAAAAAGTGTTTATTGACCAGTTATGTGACTTTAAAAACCAGCATAATTGCCAAGTACATATTGTAGTTCACCCTAGAAAAGGATTTGATGAATCAAAACCCCCAAGCAAATTAGATATTAAAGGTACCGGGACAACCTCAGATTTAGCTGATAACTGCTTTATTATTTGGCGTAATAAAGAAAAGGAACGACTGATACAAGTCAAGGCTAGTGGTGCATTATTAGACGAAAAAGAAGAAAAAATTGTTAATTCAGCAGACTGTAAATGGATTTGTGATAAACAGCGTAACGGAGACTGGGAGGGAGTATTGGGTTTTTGGTTTCATGCTAACTCTTTACAATATGTGTATGCTCCAGATAAAAAACCGATGCGATTTGTTGAATACTCTTCAAAGCAAACTATTACTACTGAGTAATAGAGGTTTTTGAAGTTTTTATTTTTCAGGCTATAAAAAGGAGGTCTCGATGAAAAATAAAGGTGGCAGGCCACGAAAATTAACCCCTGAAATAAAAGACGCTATCGTTGAAGGAGTCGAAAAGGGCTTCACCTTAAAAGCTGCGTGTAAATATGCAGGGGTTTCATACGGCTCATTAGCAAATTGGAAGAGGCTTGCGAAAGCAGATGATGTGGATGCCGTACTATATCAGGATTTAATCACCAGCATAAATGTAGCAACACGCTTACTATGGTGTCAACAT
>NZ_CALMPD010000188.1 GCF_937871865.1 uncultured Legionella sp. | reverse complement strand
TTTTTTCTCAATACCCTACTGAAGCACGTTCAGTGCTTTCAATGATTAATAATGCATCAGATCTTCTTCATTATCTTCTGGATGCAGGACACTCTTGGATTGCAGGGAGAATTTGCGGTGCACTTGAAAATATTGGCAAATCTCATGTAGCAGAAGAGATCAAAAAAACTATGGAGAGTGCCGGTTATCAAATACGGGAGGAAGATCCATTTTTAACAAATACTCCGATAGATTTTTCCGCTACTAATAAACCAGCTTATCGAAGTCGCTTGGAAGTTATGTGGCATGATATGCGCGATATAGTTCGAGAAAACTTCCCTAAACCCCGTTCTACGACAATTGATATTAAAGGATATCTCGAACAAGTAGATGAAAATTATATTTCAGACGCGTATCATTCTCTATCTATTGAAGGTTATCAAGTAAACCCTGACTTAATTGAAAAAGTTCGTTCTGGACAATGGAATCCTGATGCTACAGAACAAGATCGAAACCACCGCAGTGCATTAGCCGCCCGTGGATACTGGCAAGCGTTCCAAGCCGTAAAAAAGAGTCTTATAGAAATATTGAATGGAGACAATCCCGGAAAAATAATACAAAAAGAACATGGGGATTGGTATAGAGAATTATTTCAACCTAGCGTTGCTGTAGGTCTTTTAAAACCAACTGATCTGGCAGGATATAGACGAAGCCCTGTATTTATTCGTCAATCAAAACATATTCCTCCACGTTGGCAAATTGTTAGTGAACTAATGGAAGAGTTTTTTCAATTAATAATTCAGGAAAAGGATCCTGCTATTAGAGTCGTTCTCGGACATTTCTTTTTTGTTTATATCCACCCTTATTCAGATGGTAACGGCAGAATTGGGCGTTTTCTGATGAATGTTATGCTAGCAAGTGGCCATTATCCATGGACTATTATTCCTGTGGAGAGAAGAAATGAATATATGGAGGCATTAGAGCAAGCTAGTGTTGATCAAAATATTCTTCCCTTCACTAAATTTATTGCTAGTTGTATTTAGTACTTTGATTTATGTAAAGGCTTTATGGAGAATTACAATGGAATTTGCGAAGCCAGTTAAAGTAGCCTTTGGTCGGCTAGAGCATATTGCTTTTATAAAAAGGCACCTAGATGTTTACAAAAAACCAGATATTACCCAATATCCTATTGGAGCTTATGAATTTGATTTTCTCGATTTCATTTACAGCCTCGGCCTTATTAACATTTTAGCCTTTGTTTGCATAAGCCTATTCCCCTCATATTTTAAATATGATCCTTTTAAAATTTTTAATATTATTCCCATCATGCTTTTATTAATAGCTAATACTGTTCTTATAGCTGCAGTAATAGCACTTTTTCATTGGGGATTGTGTAAAAGTCTTGGGTTCATTTATAAAATAAAAACTCATACTTTTTATCAGGCAGGAATATTTTGGCGAGTTTTTAGAGTTTTATCCCTTTCTTATCTTCTTATAACAATTCCGCTTTTAATAAAAATTAACAGTATATTCACTCACGAAGACTTAGGAACAACATTAAATTTAATATCTCTATTAACAATAATTTTAATGCTTATGCTTCAAATAAAGTTATTTATTCTCCCTTTATATAAAATTGGAAAACAATTCGGTAAAGCTCTAGGATTAATTCACTGCTTGCTTGTTATTGCTAGCGCATTATTAATTAATAATCTTTTTTGGAAACAGATACCACCTAGTATTTTTGTAAATATACAAGAAGTCATAAAATTATTTTCAACCCAATAAAGAATCGGTAATTTTCAGGATAGTTGTCGCTTGAAGCAGAGCAGATTTGCTCTACTTT
>NZ_CALMPD010000187.1 GCF_937871865.1 uncultured Legionella sp. | reverse complement strand
GTAGAGCAAATCTGCTCTGCTTCAAGCGACAACTATCCTGAAAATTACCGATATCAATAATGGCTATTCCATGAGTACTGGCTTCAATAGCTCGTTCGCGTATACGTAATTCATCCTGAGCGAGGCGTTTTTGGGTTACATCTCGAAAACTATAAACACGACCTACAATCTGTGCCCCAACACGTTGTGGTTGAGTAAATCGCTCATAAATTCTGCCATCTTTAAAAATTAATTCAGGGAGTTCACCTTGCCACTCTGGGTTTTGATAAAGATATTGCACATCAGAAATCAACGATTGAGGATCGATTAATTGTTCCAGAATGTAGTCAAAACTCATACTCTCTTTACCTGACTCCAACATATAAGAAGGAATGCGCCACATTTCTACAAATTTTTGATTCCAGTCTACAACAGCCCCATGACCATTCACCATCATGATTCCATCGGCAGTAGATTCCAAAGTCGCGCGAAGAAGCGATAATGATTTTTCAAGTTCAATATTTTTTTCAAGAATTTCGTCCGTTTTAATTGAGATATTCTCTGTCAACGGAGATTTACTTGAGCGCTGAAATTCCGGTTGGGTGCGATACCATTGCTCTAGTAGATCGGATAAACCAGGATAAGTACCTACGATTCCCAATTCGTCACTGATATCTGTTACAGATGGCTCTTGGCCTCTTTTTTTTATTATTTCTGCGGCAGCGGCAACTTTTTCATAATTGATTTCTTGCCTACGCATGCATCCCTCACTAGAATGTCCTTCAAGCTCTTTAGCGACAAGTTATATAATTACTTTAGCAAACAAAATACTAAAAGTACAATAAGTACACATCGGTGGGAATTTGTTAGCAGGCGTTGAACTTGAATTTCTTATAAAAGGATTATTAAAAATGAAAAATACTCACTTTGACACACGAGCTATTCATGCGGGACAAGAGCCTTGCCCTAGTACAGGCGCAGTCATGACCCCTATCTATGCAACATCCACCTACAAACAAACAGCTCCAGGAGAACATCTTGGCTATGAATATTCTCGAACAAAAAATCCGACACGTTCAGCTTATGAAGCATGTATTGCAAGTCTGGAATCCGGTCAACATGGATTCGCTTTTGCCTCAGGAATGGCCGCAATTAACACGGTAATAGATCTTTTAGATGCAGGAGATCATGTGATCGCCATGGATGACTTATATGGAGGGAGCTTCAGATTATTCGATAAAGTAAAAACCAGAACCTCAAATCTATCTTTTTCATTCATTGATATGTCCAATCCAAAGACTATCGAAGCAGCCATAACACCCAAAACCAAGTTATTATGGTTGGAAACACCATCCAATCCTATGTTAAAATTAGCGAACCTGCGGGAAATAGCAGCGATTGCCAAACGGCATGGTCTGATTACTGTGGCAGACAACACTTTTGCTACTCCCTGGATTCAACGCCCTATTGAAGCAGGTTTTGATATAGTACTTCATTCTGCAACCAAGTATTTAAATGGACATTCAGATGTAGTCAGCGGTGTTGTTGTTGTAGGAAACAACCCCGAGCTCGCAGAAAGAATAGGTTATCTGCAAAACTCCTGTGGCGGTGTTGCGGGTCCATTTGATAGTTTCCTCGTATTAAGAAGTCTAAAAACTTTATCTATACGAATGGAACGTCACTGTCAGAATGCAAATCAATTAGCGAGTTGGTTGAGTAGCCACAATAAGGTTAAAAAAGTAATTTATCCAGGACTAAAAAGTCATCCTCAGCATGAGTTAGCCAAAGAGCAAATGCATGATTTTGGTGGAATGATCTCTATCGTTCTGGATGGTGGTTTGGATGAAGCGAAACGCTTTTTAGCTCGTTGTGAATTATTCACCCTGGCAGAAAGCCTTGGTGGAGTAGAAAGTTTAATTGAGCATCCAGCAATTATGACTCATGCATCAATACCTGAAGAACAACGAAGAGCACTGGGTATTGAAGATGGTTTTATCAGATTATCCGTTGGCATTGAACATATAGATGACTTACGGACTGATTTAGAATACGCGTTAAGTTAAGTCAGTTATGGATAAAAAATTGGGAGCCTCTGGATACCGAGAAAAGCCGTGGTACGCAGGGATTCCCATTTATTATCCATCACCGACGTTTAGTGAATAATACAAGCACCAATTAGGAGTAGTAATCCATGCAAACGACAAACAAATTAATGGGACAAATTCATGCCATATTGGCAATCCTGTTTCTTATTATAACTACTACTCTTTGTTTTATTCCTATCCTGTTTATTGGATTGTTCAAACTCTTTCCTAATAAATCCTGGCAAACACTTTGTACGCGCTGCGTCGATGCCATAGCAACATTCTGGTGTGGCATGAACAATTATTATGTAAATAATGTACAAAAAATAAAATGGGAAGTTACTGGTTTAAATAATCTCAACCCCAAAGATTGGTATCTGGTTGTGGCCAATCACCAGAGCTGGTTAGATATTGTTATTCTTCACCGCGTGTTTAATAAAAAAATTCCCGTCTTAAAATTCTTTATTAAAGACCAATTAAAATGGGTACCTCTTCTGGGTTTTTCCTGGTGGGCTATGGGTTGCCCTTTTATGAAGCGATACAGCAAGGAATATCTGGCCAGAAAACCACATAAACAAGGTAAAGATTTAGAGTCTACCTATAAAGCAATCGAAACGTTTAAAAGAACTCCAGCTTCCATTATGAATTTTGTTGAAGGCACGCGATTTACATCAAGCAAAAAAGAGCAACAAAACTCACCATATACTCATTTGTTAAAACCTAAAGCAGGTGGGATAAGTTTTATAATCAGCTCCATGGGCTCACAAATTACCAGCTTGCTTGACGTCACTATCGTCTATTCAGAAAAAAATCATTCGCTTTGGGATTTTCTGTGTAAACGAGTTAAAGCGATTAAAATAAACATCAGACAAATACCCATTCCAGCTCAATTCAATTCATCAGCTCTTATCCAGGATAATTCGACTCAAAATGAATTTAAAGATTGGTTAAATCAACAATGGGCTGAAAAAGACACGTTAATTGCTTCATTACAGGACTAATAAAAATGAATTCACTACAATCCATAATTGAACAAGCCTTTGAACAACGCCAAAATCTCTCCATAGGCACAGCCTCGCCAGAACTGGTTGCGGCTATAGATGAAGTTTTATCTTGTCTTGATAACGGACAATATCGAGTAGCTGAAAAAATAAATGAAGACTGGGTTGTACATCAATGGATAAAAAAAGCAGTGCTTTTATCTTTTAAACTTTATCCAAATCAAATCATCGATTCTGGTTGTTGTCAGTTTTATGACAAGGTACCTTTAAAATACACTGGCTACACTGAAGAACAATTTCAACAATCTGGCGTCAGAGTTGTGCCTGGTGCTGCAATCCGTCGCGGTGCTTACATTGCTAAAAATACTATTCTAATGCCGTCTTTTGTTAACATCGGAGCTTATATTGATGAAGGAGTTATGGTTGATACCTGGGCCACAGTAGGCTCATGTGCTCAAATTGGCAAGAACGTCCATTTATCAGGTGGTGCGGGAATAGGAGGCGTACTAGAGCCTCTACAAGCTAATCCAACCATTATTGAAGACAATTGTTTTATCGGTGCCCGATCAGAAGTAGTTGAAGGAGTTATAGTAGAACGCAATTCCGTCATTTCAATGGGCGTTTTTCTGGGGCAAAGTACAAAAATATATAACCGTCTTACCGGTGCCATTACTTATGGACGAATTCCAGCAGGTTCGGTTGTTGTCGCAGGGAGCCTGCCAAGCGAAGATAAAAGCCATAGTTTATATTGTGCTGTTATAGTAAAACAGGTTGATGAAAAAACCCGTGCCAAAATAAGCATTAATGAATTACTAAGAGCCAATTAAAATGAATGATATAAAAAACATCCTGACACAACTCATTAGCTATCCATCTATCACACCAGACGATGCGGGGTGTCAGAATTATATGATTGAGTTCTTAGAGCAACTTGGATTCTCCTGTCACATAATGAATCAAGGACCGGTTTCCAATTTCTTCGCCTGTTATGGAGCTATTGGTCCATTGTTAGTATTTGCTGGCCATACCGATGTAGTACCGGTTGGTGAGCCATCGAAATGGCATACCAATCCTTTTGCGCTCACCGAGAAAGATAATATACTCTATGGCCGTGGCGTGGCTGACATGAAAGGCAGCCTGGCCTGTATGATGGTTATGGCAGAACGATTTGTTACGACCCATCCCAAATTCCAGGGCAGATTAGGTTTTCTAATCACCAGTGGTGAAGAAGGTGATGAATTTGATTTGGGTACACCTTATGTTATGGAGCAATTACAACAGCAAGACATCCATATTGATTATTGTGTAGTGGGTGAACCATCGAGCACTAACCATGTAGGAGATGTAATTAAAATCGGCCGACGTGGTTCTTTAAGTGCGAAAATAAACCTGCACGGCAAACAAGGCCATGTAGCCTACCCTCACCTGGCCAATAATCCTATTCACAATATCAGCCCTGCTTTAGCGGAGTTAACAGCGATTGAATGGGATCATGGCAATGCCTTTTTCCCCCCTACCTCCATGCAAATAACTCATATTCATTCAGGAGGTCAGGCCAGTAATATTATTCCTGGAGAACTGAGCCTACATCTCAATTTCCGCTACTCGACAGAGCAAACCGAAGGTACTCTGATTGAACAGGTGCAAAACACGTTCCACAACCACGACCTGCACCCGATTATAGAATGGAGACTGAACGGCGAACCTTTCTTAACAGATAAAGGCGCCCTTCTTGAAAGCAGTAAAAAAGCAGTGACGAAAGTCGCAGGATTCATACCAGAGTTATCAACTAGTGGTGGAACCTCTGATGGCCGCTTTATAGCCCCTTATGGAGTAGAGGTTATAGAATTAGGCCCGATCAATGCAACCATACATCAAGTCAATGAATGTGTATCGCTGAAAGATCTTCATTTATTAGAAGCGATGTATTTTTCAATTTGTGAACAATTATTGTTGAATTAGAAAGTTATAATCAGATAAAACGGCAGTGAGTGTAATCTCTCTCTTACTTGTTTCTAGTCAGCGGCAATCGAACGCTCCTATTGTTTCAAATTATTCCAGGAACAATTTATTGATTTCACTCAGGCAGTATGTAGATTATGTACTCATCAATTCAAGCATACTGTTGCCGTTCAGATAGTAAATTCTGGAGTTTGGTCATGAATAGTGTTTTACCGCATATCCAGACCAAACTGGCAATGAGAACTCTTAGCCAAGGGTTTGTTTTCAATGTAACGACATAATTTGAAATTTCCTATCACTTCAAAGCTGAGGTTGACTTCTTTCATCAGAATCTAAAGTTTTACTGGAAGTCATCTGGGCAGATTGCTCATGTTCTTGTTTTACTTGGCTCTTAAAATCACTCCACGATTTTGCAGAATCCATTTCAAAGGTGGTTTTATCTATTTTTGGACCATCATTCCTTGCATTTGTAATATGTCTGTCCCATTTTTCGTTAAAACCCTGTTGTGCTTCAGGGCTTAAAGAATTGGCATAACATTTACTTAGCTGATTGATTTCAGAGTTTTCATCTTTAAGTTCTTGAGTTGGTCTATTGACCCATGCAATTTGGAAACATTGAGGTGGTCCTGGGGAGTAATGTGTTTGTACATTATCAGGATTAACATTTAAACCCAACCCTTTCATCAGAGATACGGCCATATCTTTTCCAGCCTCTGAGCCGCTTTTATCTTTGCCAGAAGTAGAAAATCCTTTAATAATATCTGTAAGCCCTTTTTGAAATCCTTCATCCACTTCTGCTGCTTTTTTCTTAACTTCTTGTTCTATGTACTGTTTTCGTTGTTCAGGCTCTTGTATTTTCTCAGCTTCTTCTCGTATTGTCTTAACTCTTTTTTGTCCTTCTTGTCCAGCAAAAAGATAAGCCATTTGGTTCGCAACATCATCCTCATCAAAACGATATCCACCCGATATCCATTGACCATCTTTTTTTTTGAGTGACCTGGTAGGACGAGACATAATTTTCTCCAATGAATTTAGTGCATTTAGTTCGAACTTTAATCTCAAGAGTAAAACGTATGTACTTAACAATAGAACATTAGAGACAACTCTTCAAGAAAATATCGTTTGAAAAAGATACTAAGTGCACCTAATCTCTATATACATGAAATCTTGGTGTAGAAAATGGGATGACTCAGCAAAAGAAAAAAATTAATTTGTTAATAAACGTTTTAAGCGACAGATACTTCCCATATCTCAAAATGAGTGGTGTCCTACCAATTAATAAAGATGTAAGCTCTTCTCAACATGTTCATTTTAGAACATATCAGCTCTTGCTCATCGAAAGAAAGCACGTTACTCTTTAAATTAGAAAATTTATCTTAATGATTCAGTGACGTTCATTTGCCCCCAACATCACGCCAAAGACCTCCTGCATCTTGATATTTTTATATGGTCTAAGGATTAATCCATGCAAAGGAAAAAACGAAATGGGCTGACAAGGAGCCCTTTGTCTTTTTATCCTACTTCATGTTATCAGCGGTACACGCAGATATGCCATTATGGACAATGACTCCAACTGTTGGGAGCAACCCTGCGCAAATGGTGCCGGAAAATACAACAGTGACTGTATCTTATACAGTCACGAATAATTCTAACAACAAAAGCATTCCTGGTGGAATCCGCCGCTTGGTTATCTGGCCATTACAAGGCATTACCCAAGAAGGACAATGCATCGTTGGACCTCGAGACTCAACAACAGCTACCTATACTCTGACAATGACAATTAACGGCAGCCAACTACCGAGCGGAGGTGTCTCTGGTGGGCCTGCCTTGTGCCAGGCAAATCCAGACGGTAGCCCAAACCCCAGTCAATGTTATGTCTCCTGTGGTGACTCCAGTTTAAATATACCCGTGGTCCGATAGCAGAGGCCACTCTTTCTATAGCAGGTTCACCGCGGATATTATTTCCGCCTTACCCATCGCCTGGATGCCGTGCCTCGTGCATTGACGATAATCAACACGTCACAATTAACTGCTACGCAAATCATAGCCGACCTACCAGCCGATTGGGACGATGTCACTCAAGATGCATCAGGATGTCACATTCTCCCACCAGGAGCCAGTTGCCAATTCCTGTTTGGTGGGAATAGAGGCTTGTGATGGAGCACATTATTAGGCACGAGTTTTTACTGGAAATATCAGGAACATGAACAATGTATTCCTCAAAATCAACACTGTAAAGCAACAGTACTCCACCTTTTAGTTGCTCAAGTCTCCTAAGAGCGAAGAATTGTATGTGTACTATCTCAATAACTCTGAGAATTTACCCATTTCGAATTACCACAACTTGCTTGCGGTAATTCGGCAGCGTAATCTGCTTCAGTTTATTGAACCGTTACAAATCCACAATGAAACCTAGATGATTCATCTAAAAGAAAAGCGTTCCTGCATTTTCTCACTTTCTGACAATATTTCTTCAGAAGGCGGTGGTTGGTAAAAATGGCTAAAGCGATTATTTGCCGGGCTAATTGCCGCGAGTTGATCATACTCTGTTGGCTTTAATGTCTGGGCAAACACTCGATCAATACAAGACATCAAAAAATAAAACTGAGCAGGTATATTAATGAAGGGTTGACAATCGGCAACTTGAATTCGCTCCATGTTATGCCTTGAAGCTACCTCATACAAATAAGTCAAATTATTCAGTAACTGGTAGATTTGTATATTGATTTCCAACGCATTATTGTATTGGCCATTATCAAGAAAAGTCTGGTACATCCCAAAGAGTTCCCAAGCATTATGGAATTTGATTCTGATGTATAGATCAAAATATTTAGCCATTAAAATGCGTAAGCAACGAGCAGTATCTTCTTGTTTCAGATGTTCTCCACATATTTGCTCTCTTTTAGAAATTTGTCGAAAAGCAAACGCCATTTTTTTATCGATACCTTCCATATCGTTCGAGCAGAGTTTTACTTCTACACGTCTAAGTGCGTTCTTGATATTATTTATATATTTTTCAATGCTCAATGATTTATACTCTTATTTAAGGTCTATTATTCGAACAACATTATAATGGATTGGTACATAAAAGTCATAATTAACACATCATAATGAAATGCAGCCCGGCATCGATGCCGGGCTTCATCATGCTCAGCACCCGCCTACTCCCTCAGATCATATACTGCATGCAGGTGTATTGTCTGGTTCCATAATGGCTTCGTTAGCAACGAATAATTTGGAAATGGCGGCTTTATTTAAGGTTGTATCCAATGAGTATTTTAAATTAACATCTTCTCGTTTCATTGATGCACTCAAATGCATTTTTAACGCGAGGCTACACTCCTCTTTATCAATCCCTAATAAATCCTTGATTTTCAACTCGAGCGCCAGTACAAACCAGGGGCTGGTGAAAGGTACAATTTCTTTAATAATCTTGATAAGTCTTGCTTTGTCTTTTGAATCATCTTTTTTAATAAGAGTAATTAAAGTAGCGAAGTCGGCATGCCTTTCCAAAGTTGCATTAGAAATGATTATTTTAAATTGCCTAGGCGTTAGCACCTTGGCTGCCATCTCACAATGAGGTTGTTGCGTGTTTCTGAAAATATCCCAGAATTTGTTTTCTGTAATGGCTTCTTTTAATTGCGCTTCTGTTAATTGTTCCAGAATAATCTTTAATCGATGTGTTCTGCCTATAATATATGAGCCATGATTATTCGGTTTGGATTCTATAACCCATAGATGCTTCAATACATTTTTAAACTCACTTGAAGCAGCCCGATCTACCAACATTTTAATGTTGTCATCAGGAAGATTATCCAAATCAGCACTAATTGTTTTTTCATTTAAAAGATATGATGGACTATTTAATTGTCGAAGGAATGCTTCAAAAACCCCCTCTTCCCATTTTTCTTTTTTTGCAGAACGAACAACAGCATAAATTGGCAGAGTTTTTGCGATCACAGGAGCCCATTTCGAAATTGGCTTTTCTTTTTCAACTGCATCCTGCGGCACTGTATTCGTGTTTTTAGCAGCCAGCAGCCGTACCTGGTTATTAATTTTTATATAATAATCGGCCAGCCGGCCTAATTCCGTTTTAAAAGACACAGGATAAGATAAGGCGGCAATCTGTTTCAGCAGCTCGGCTTTCAGTTCCTGAGTTGCAAAAGGCATAATAACAAGAAGCTTACCTAATGCAAAAACGTCTGCTTTAAGCTTTTTAAGCATACTATTAAGCAATTCATGTTTTTGTATATTAGTGGCAAACAACTCTAACTGTTCGGAAGTCAGAGTATTCACTACAGCCTCGATGTATTCATTTTGGGTCAGGAGGCTTAAAAAATCAGATGAGCTAAAAGATGCAGATAATTGTGTGTCTGAAAGAGCTTCCAGCATTACCACGAATTTATTCTTTTTTTGTTCTTTCACTGATGGTTCAAATTCAGTGCCTTTGAATCGGCGCCATAAACAGTCGAGCTCGCTGGAACTGAATTTACCTTCTTTAGTCAGGCTTAATTTACTGACAAAAGTATGGATATCTTTATCAATCATCTGTTCCAATCGCCCCCAAAACTCATGAGGTGGTGCCTTATCATCTTTTGTTATCGAAATCAGTTTTAAAATATACGGCTCATTAACCCGAGATGAATTGTCTGTTTTTTTAGGCTCTGCTTTTGCTTCATCCAGAAGGATCTGCTCTCTTACTTTTGTTATAAAGGCTTTCACTTCCGCAGCATTATTAAAGTTAACGCTAGCAGTGGTACGATAAGCTTCAGAGAATGGTTTACTTAATTGTTCCGCGGTTTCAGTCTGCCTGGGTTTTATTGCACCCATTCCCCAGTAAATTGCGAGCAGAGATCCTAAAGAACCAATATGAGCACCAAATAATCCTGAATCAAAAAGATCATTTTTGGTCATTGCTCCAACCAGCATACCAGTGACTCCCCCCAATAAAAGCAGTGGAGAAGTTAATACACAACCAATACTTCCAAGAACGATTAAAGCGGTTGGCCAAAGATGTCTGAAATTATCTGATATCGGCTTAGCGACAGCTAGCGGATGAGAAGTCAATTCGACGTGATGAGGAGCTGTTTTCTTTGCTTCAGCGTTTTGCAGCAATAAAGATTTAATTCGCTTTTTATCGGTACCGTCGTTCATGGCCAAGTTCCATCCAAAGCGCGCAAATATACCAGAACGGTTATTAAAAATCCTCATACAAATTCTGTATTTGAATCCATACTTGAGATAGGCGATTTCAACGCCCCACTCTCTTTATTTTTGTTGCGACATGCAATCTCTCCAACTATTTTACGATCATCATTTCTAATCAAAATTCAAACAGATCGATTTCAATAAAGACTATAAAGGACAAATCATCGGCAGCATGTTTAATTTATATTGTTTTGATGTGCTAAAATTAGCATAATGGCCGATTTTTCCAAGCGGGTACTTATGTCTGAAAATTTATTAACTATCAATTTGTTAAAAGAATTAGTTGAATCTGCAGAGCAAAACAAAGAAGGTAATACAGCATCCTACATTCCCGAACTGGCAAATGTGAACCAAAATCTTACGGCTCTGGCAGTGCAGCAACCAGGAGAAAAACCACTCTCATGGAGCAACGCCCCCTTGGAACCCGTAACATTACAAAGCACAAGCAAAATGATCCCACTCATTGGCCTCTTGGAAGAGGTTGGGGCTGAGCAGTTGTTCAAATGGGTTAAAGTAGAGCCATCAGGAGATGATTTTGCATCCATAACTCGTCTTGAAGAACTAGGCCTTAAGCCCTCGAATCCCATGCTCAATGCGGGTGCCATTACTTTGTGCTCTCATATTCCTGGTTCAGGCGAGCAACAATTTGGTTGGCTGGAGCATTGGGTAAAAAAATTATTTAATGAAAAATTAAGTATTAACCCCCTGGTTTTTGCTTCAGAAAAACGCACAGGAAATCGTAACCGCTCGCTGGCTTATTTATTAAAAAGCCGTGATAATCTGGGCAGCGAAGTGAACGAAACACTGGAGTTATATTTCGCCCTATGTTCTTATGAGGCCACTCTAGAACAAATGTTGTACCTTCCAACCCTTCTGGCGAACGGAGGCAAAGATCCAATCAGCAATGAACAAATTATCTCGATAGAAACCTGTAAAATCAGTTTAGCCATTATGGCTACCTGCGGGCTTTATGATGAAACCGGAACTCACATGGTAAAAACTGGAATCCCTGCAAAAAGCGGCGTGTCAGGGTACATCATCGGCACAGTACCAGGTAAAGCAGGAATAGTTGCTTTGAGTCCCAAGGTGAATGCCAAAGGGAACAGTATCCGAGGCGAGCTCATGCTGGAAGGATTATCAAAAGCAATGAACTGGCACTTTGCCATTCCTTAAGAGCTCCCTTTCTCTGCAATTAAGTTAAAATTCACATTGCCCAAATGAGAAACAGTTGCTCAGTCTTGTGGCTCCCCGTATTACGCGCTGCTAATACGGGCTACATCGATGTGCGCAACGGCTCCTGTCCTTATTGCTCTCTTCCCTATAATAAAGACACAAAAGGAACATATTGACTATTTTTTAAAAAACAATATAATGACGAACTGCGTTTTTTTTGTACGACATTTATATGTCATTTTTAGTCGATCTATATGAAACCTTAGACAAGTTAAAATACTCACCCAATAATTATAAATCTTTTTTATATCATTTGAATAACATTCACGGCATCTCTGCAGAACAGGATGATAATCCAGCTATCGTACTGCAACTTACCAAAAAAATGATCACCTTTGTTGATAAGCATCTGTATGAAACCCGCACAGATTGGTACATCGAGGGCTCCCCACTCCTGTACCGAACAGTGAAACAATTAGAGGCCATAGCCTATTTAACCGGGCAGGTAGATGAAGTGTTAGAGGTATTAAATAAATACCCCTTACTAAAGGAAATTCATCATTCAATCGAGCACTATAGAGAACACTGTTTTTTACTGGGTGAGCAAGAACTTGCATTCACGCATTTTGATCGCAAAGTACTCACCATACAATTGCTCATCCGTCTCGTTGATGCAAAATTTATAAATCAAAACAATGAACAGGTCTGTGGTGTCGTAGGTTTTTTGCAAGCACTGATTCTATTCAACCCACTGATATACATCCAGACAATGGCTAATTTGGCTGAAAATGGTAAATATAATTTAAAACAAAAAAAACATCATCAGAACGAATTAAAATCAGAAATTACTGAGGAAACGGTATTAATGAAGCCTCCTCATAAGCCTGATTCGCAGGATCTTGCTGATGCAGATCATATTGGGTTGGTTGGCTTGCGCTCAGCAATGAATCTGATTGCTCTCTATTCTCCCGGTTCTGCTGGCTGGAGAAAAACTCTTTTTGGTGTAACATCATCCAAAGAAATAAAGACATGGATGAAAGCAAGCGGATACCACCACTGCTCTATTCTCTCTTTGAAAAAAAGCAAACACATTACCCAACTTAATTATCTGATTCAGGACGGCTATACCGTTGGCTTATGCATCACAGGTGAGTTAATTGATATGCTCTTAGGAAATATACCTCCTCAAGAGCCGAACAAGCTAGGTCAATTAAAACTATTATTAAGCGGTCACTTTGTATTGCTGCACAATATAACCTATGTTGCCGTGACCGATAAGGTAATAATCAGTTTCATGACTTGGGGAAAAGAAGCACTAAACATAGAAATTAATTATAAAACATTTAAAGCAAACAGCGGGTTATCCGAGGCAATTATAGGTATTAATGATTTTGCACATACTACGTTGCGAACAAAAAATCGTGATGCCTCCGATTCGCTCATTTCTCCTCAGGCATTTTGCTTATTACTAGAACAAACGCTACCCAAAGAAAAATCTTATAAAAAACTGCATCAGCTTATTAACCATGCCAGATCACATTACAAAGGAATTTCCTGGTTTGATGCCGCCAAAAAATTACAAGATGAACTATCCATATTATCAGAACAGATGGCTTTATCTTCAGATATTCAACTTCTTCAAGATAAAAGTATTATCCCTGATAATTTCAATAGAATGCTCAGAAAATTCGAAGATATTGAGAAGTATGAACAAGGCCCCCGAAAAGTAAATATTCTAAAAAAACTGGCGTCTGAAAAAAATATTGAAGCTCTTTGTCAATTAATTTCCCTATGTTTTTCAAAACATTTTTTAGATGAATTACCCCAGTTATTTTTAGATGATAGCTACCTCTCCTGGCAAAATATACATGATAAATCACGCGCACTAGCAACCTTAAATGATTCATGCCTGGAATTCATTGTAAAGCAAAGTACGTTAGAAGAGTTGACTCGAGATGCAGTACTTATACATTCACTACATGCAATAGGCTTGCTCCATGATAATGTATTATATGAACTGAAACGATGCCAAATGGAATTATCAAAAAAGCAGATGACTCCAGTAGCAAAAGAAACAAAAGCTTCCGATAATGCAACAAATGTAATGCAAACAGAAAGACCACCGATTATAGATCCGGTGCAACCACCTAATGTTACAAGTAATGCTCGGTTATCAATCTATTCCATGCTCTTATTAATCAGTTCAATAATTGCAAGCATTGCCTGGCTCAGCTTAAATATCGCAGCGGGATTTGGTGTAAGCATTTCCCTGCCTGTACTGACCATCCTGGCCGGGCCAATTGGGCTGGCAATTACCAGCAGCCTGGTTTTAGCGACAATCATCAGCGCCTCAGCTGATTATTTGTATTACTCATCAAATGACATAAAGCCTGAAGTTCAGGGAGCACCAGATAAAGAACTAACTAATGCAGTGGAAAAAAGCTCATTAGAAAATCCCGAACAGGCTCAAACAACATCACGTCAGGCTCGACAAAGACCTGCATTGAAAAGGAAAAATGTCCGATTCTTTAATGCTGAGCCGCAATCCGTTACTGATGCAACAAATAACTCAGAACAGCCTGAACCAAGCAGATTTACGCTAAAAAATTAATTGATGTTTGACTTGTTATGAGGCCCGCATATAGGGCCTTGTTTTTTCTGCAATGAGTACGTTTAAATATACCAGGCTCTGTTTATGGCATAAAGTTTCGCCTTAGCGACGCAGTGATGCCCCCAATTTCAGGAAAGTTGTCGCCTCTGAATTAAATTAATTGTGGGAGGCGA
>NZ_CALMPD010000186.1 GCF_937871865.1 uncultured Legionella sp. | reverse complement strand
CTATAAATTACCCGCCACTCATTGGGAGCAATTACAACTGCTTAAGGATTGGGGATTTAGAGTATCTCCTGAGACAAAAAAGGAAACAGGTTTAGAGGGCTGCCTTGATTATTACCAAAAGATGCAGGCTAAAAGAGATGAGCTTCCTTTTGAAATCGATGGGGTTGTTTACAAAATTGATAGCATTCCCTTACAACAGCAATTAGGTTTTGTATCACGTGCTCCTCGGTTTGCTTGTGCGCATAAGTTCCCCGCTTCTGAAGAAATGACCCGATTATTATCTGTTGATTTTCAGGTAGGAAGAACGGGAGCGTTAACCCCTGTTGCGCGCCTTGAACCGGTAAGTGTGGGAGGAGTTACGGTTAGCAATGCTACCTTACATAATCTGGATGAAATCATCCGCAAGGACATTCGGATTGGTGATACGGTTATTATTCGGCGGGCAGGAGATGTGATACCTGAAGTAGTATCCGTCGTTTTAGACAAACGCCCGGAACTCACTGAAACCATACAGCTACCGGCACATTGCCCTGTTTGTGGATCAGATGTTGTACGTGAAGAAGGCGAGGCTATTGCTCGTTGTATCGGTGGTTTATTTTGTAAAGCACAATTAAAACGAATGATGTTGCATTTTGCTTCGCGTAAAGCAATGTATATAGAAGGTATGGGAAGTGTTTTAATTGAACAATTAGTTGACGAAGGTTTGGTCCGCCATCTGGCTGATCTTTATGAGCTTGATCTGCAAACTTTGGCTAATCTACCTCGAATGGGAGAGAAATCTGCGCAGAATCTGTTACAGGCTCTGGAGCACAGCAAGGCCACGACCTTTAACCGATTTATTTATGCTTTAGGAATTCGAGAAATAGGTGAATCCAGCGCCCGAGTCTTAGCCGAGCATTTTAGAGATATTGAGGCAATAAAATCTGCTACTATAGAGGACTTGATAATGCTGAATGATATTGGGCCTGTTGGTGCATCTTATGTCGTTCATTTCTTTGCTCAGTCACATAATCTTGAAGTTATTGACCGTCTGTTAGCATTGGGTATTCACTGGCCTGTAGTCGAGAAAAAACAAATCAATCAGGAAAATCCGTTTTTTGGAAAAACAGTAGTGCTTACTGGTACCTTGATGAATATGGGGCGTGAAGAAGCAAAAGCGAAGCTATTAGCGCTAGGCTCTAAAGTAAGTGGCAGTGTTTCTGCGAAAACAGATTATGTTATTGCCGGAAGTGAGGCGGGATCTAAATTGGCAAAAGCGAATGAGTTAGGAGTAAGTGTTCTTGATGAAGAGCAATGGATAGAGATGTTGGCCAAGATATAAAAATGACGCTCACCAACACGTTTAATATAAGGATATACTCCATAAAGACTCTATTATATTTAGCACAGGGACATTGGGTGCGCCGACTTGCCTTATCGCTGATGTTTCTGATTTTAATGCATTTAGGCTCTGGCTTTGCGAACGCTAATTCCTGGGTGTTAAATAATCCTTATCCAGACAGTGAGGCAAATCAGAATATCTATTATTCTTCTTTCACTGAACAGCCCAAGACACTCGATCCAGCAAAATCATATTCATCCAATGAGTATGTGTTTATTGCTCAAATCTATGAACCGCTTTTGGAATATGATTATTTTTTAAGACCGTATCAATTAATTCCTCTCACAACAACACAATTGCCTCAGATTAGGTATCTTGATGAGCAAAAAAATCCACTGGCACCGGGAGAAAATATTAAGCCAGCTTATACTGTTTATACGATTCAGATAAAAAAAGGAATTTTATATCAACCTCATCCTGCGTTTGCCAAGAATGAAAAAGGGGAGTATCGATACCATCATTTAGCGGAAGATTATCTGGATGATCATGATATTAGTCAATTATCTGATTTTAAATACACCGGTACCAGAGAGTTAGTTATTGATGATTATATGTATCAAATCAAACGAATGGCCAATCCGGCAGTTAACTCGCCAATTTACGGATTAATGGGACAATACATAGAAGGCTTTAAAGAGTTTGCCAAAACTGTTCCTAAAGTCTCTTTAGCCGATGCGCAGTTTACTGATTTGAGACTTTATCCTTTATCGGGCATGAAAAAAATTGATGATTATACTTTTGAGCTAACTTTGAAGGGGCAGTATCCCCAGTTTCACTTCTGGCTGGCTATGCCATTTTTTGCCCCCATTCCCTGGGAGGCTGATTTGTTTTATTCCCAGAAAGGAATGGATGATAAAAATTTAACTTTTGGGTGGTATCCTGTAGGTACTGGTCCGTTTATGTTGACTCAAAATAATCCTAACCGACAAATGGTTTTGGATAAGAATCCTAATTTTAGAGAAATGTATTTCCCTGTTGATGCAACAGAAAGTGATAGAAGAGAGGGATATACAACCAATATTGGTAAGAAATTACCTTTAATTGATAAGGCTGTTTACACTCTGGAGAAAGAGTCTATTCCACGATGGAATAAATTTATACAAGGCTATTATGATATCTCCGGGGTGAGTGCAGATAGCTTTGATCAAGCAATTCATATTAACCGATTCGGTGAGGCCATTTTAAGCCAGGAAATGGTCGATAAAAAACTGCATTTAACGCAAACACAGGAACCTTATATTTATTACATGGGATTTAACATGCTGGACAATGTAGTTGGGGGTAAGAGTGAGAGAGCACGAAAATTAAGACAGGCAATTTCTATCGCAGTAAATTACGATGAATACATTGCTATTTTTTATAATGGGCGTGGCATTGCTGCACAAGGCCCAATTCCACCAGGAATCTATGGATACAAAGAGGATAAAGAAGGAATTAATCCTCATGTTTATGAATGGGTGAATAATGGACAGCAACGACGTGATTTATCTTATGCAATTAAATTAATGAAAGAAGCCGGCTATCCTGGTGGTATTGATCCTAAAACGGGAAAGGCGTTGATTTTGCATTATGATGTGACCAGCAAGGGGGGCCCTGAGGATAAATCAATATTGGATTGGATGCGTAAGCAATTTGCTAGTATTGGAATTGATTTGAATATCCGTGCCACGTTATATAATCGTTTTCAGGAAAAAATGCGTATTGGTAATGCACAAATATACAGTTGGGGCTGGAATGCAGATTATCCCGATCCTGAAAATTTTCTGTTCCAATTGTACAGTAAAAATGGAAAGGTATTATATGGAGGAGAGAATGCATCAAATTATTCTAATCCTGAGTTTGATCGATTATTTGATCTGATGAAAAATCGAAGTAATGATGAATATCGACAAAAATATATTGATAGAATGATCGAAATAGTGCGACGTGATGCCCCATGGCTTTGGGGAATGCATCCTGAAGATTTTATTTTATCCCAAAGTTGGGTTGCCAATGCAAAACCTAATGCAATTGCTCTTGGAACTTTAAAGTATACGTCAGTTAATACTGCTGAACGGAATAAATTACGCAATGCTTGGAACCAACCGGTTTTTTGGCCGTTAATTATGATCTTTTTGCTTTTACTGGTTTTAACACTCCCCCTTTTATGGGCCTATCGAAAAAAAGAAAAGCAACCGGCGAAGAGGTTTAATCCATAATGCTAATGTATTTGTTACGTAGAGTGCTTTACGCGATTCCAATTTTATTTGGAATAAATTTATTAACCTTTGTTTTGTTTTTTATGGTTAATACTCCTGATGATATTGCGCGTATGCATTTAGGCAACAAGCATGTGGAACAAAGTGCCGTCGATGATTGGAAAGAAGCTCATGGTTATGATTTACCTCTGTTTTATAATCCAGAGGAACAGGGATTTAATCGATTGAAAGAGACTTTGTTTTTTCAGAAATCATTAATGCTGTTTACCTTTAATTTTGGTGTGTCTGATTCTGGTCGCGACATCAGTCATGATATTACCTATAGAATGTGGCCAAGTCTCGCAATAGCAGTTCCCATTTTATTTCTGGGTATTTTTATTAATATTGTCTTTGCCATGGGAATGGCTTTTTTCCGTACTTCTTATCTGGATTTAACGGGCGTTGTTATCTGTATTATTTTAATGTCTATTTCAAGTTTGTTTTATATTATCGGTGGTCAATACCTGTTTGGTAAAATATTACGACTGGTTCCCATCTCTGGTTATGATGGCGGGTTTGAAGCGTTAAAATTTATTATTTTACCAGTCATTGTCGCAGTCCTTGGGCAATTAGGAGCTGGCGCTCGTTGGTATCGAACCTTGTTTCTGGAAGAAATTCATAAAGATTATGTCAAAACTGCCAAGGCTAAAGGACTATCGGAGCAACAAGTGTTGTTTAAGCATGTTTTGAAAAATACTATGTTACCCATATTGACCGGGGTTGTTGTTATTATCCCTTCATTATTTATGGGCAGTTTGGTCTTGGAATCTTTTTTTGGCGTACCTGGTTTGGGCAGTTATATCATTGATGCGATTCAGCAGCAGGATTTTGCAATAGTACGAGCCATGGTATTTCTAGGCTCCATACTTTATATAGTAGGATTAGTCATGACGGACTTTTCCTATATGTTAGTGGATCCGCGAGTTCGATTATCATGAAATCAACTACTGTTGTTATTCGACTTGCCCTACTTAAGAGTGAACCATGAGTTTTGAATTTTTGTGGACGGACATCTGTTTTTTAACTCTGCTGACAGCTGGATTCGTTCTTATATTATTTAGCTTGCGTAAACAACATATCCGATTATCGTTCTCAATGATTTTGCATAGGCCAATAGCACTAAGTGCGGGAATCGTTTTATTGTTATTTTTGACCATTGGTGTGTTGGATTCAATTCATTTCAAAACAACTCAAAATGATTCAGAGGTCGCGGAGTCACTACTGGATAAAATTCTAGCTCCAATAGGCAGCACTTATGAAAAAACCTACTCAGCCCCTATGTCTTTAACGATGTTTGTTACCGAAACCGAATTGGTTGATGGTATAGCCAAACAGGTTTATCCTCGTCTGAATTATCCTCCCAGTTCTATAAAGACTGAATCTGATAGAGTGGATTTGATTCGTTCGGCGATTAAATGGGCTTTTATTTATAGTATTCTTGTGACTTTAGGTTGCTGGTTGTTGAGACTGGGTATTAAATTCTTTGCTCATTCACCGCGTTTGTATCAATTAAGCCTAAGAGCAGTTAGTGTGTTATTAACCGTTGGCATCCTGACTTTTTTTGTTCTTCTCAGTTACTGGTTATCTCGTAGTTTTCATGTTTTTGGAACAGGGCAGATTGGACAGGATATTTTTTATTTTGCCGTGAAGAGTATTCGCACTGGTTTGATTATTGGTTTGCTTACTACCTTATTTATGCTTCCGCTGGCTTTATTTCTGGGAATAGTCGCAGGATATTTTGGCGGGGTGGTGGATGATATTATTCAGTATATTTATACCACGTTAAGTTCTATTCCAGGCGTGTTGTTAATAACCGCTTCAGTATTATCATTACAAACTTATATTGCCAGCCATCCGGAGCAATTTCCCACCTTGGCCAAAAGTGCTGATGCACGATTATTAGCTTTATGTTTGATTCTGGGGGTTACCAGCTGGACCAGTTTATGTCGTTTGCTTCGAGCTGAAACTCTGAAGTTACGAGAGGTGGATTATGTTGTTGCTGCCAGAGCGTTGGGCAGTAATTGGTTTACCATTATTCATAAGCATTTGCTGCCTAATGTAATGCATATAGTCGTTATTACTTTAGTGCTGGATTTCAGTTTTCTGGTAATGGCTGAAGCCGTATTGTCCTATGTAGGGGTAGGCGTTTCGCCAATGACGATTAGCTGGGGAAATATGATCAATGGTGCACGCCTAGAATTAGCTCGCGATCCCGTGGTCTGGTGGCCCATTAGTGCTGCATTTCTTTTTATGTTTTTGTTGGTTCTGTCCATTAATTTATTTGCTGATGCAGTACGAGATGCCTTTGATCCGCATCAATCCTTAGTTTAATTGCTATTGTATTTAAAAAATCGAACTTCTTAGTGGATTCGATCCCGCTAGTTGGGTTAAAGTTCCTTTTATTGTGCTTATTGAGTTTATCCACCCATGCAACAACGTTTTGTTCATTTACGTGTCCACACAGAATATTCATTAGTTGATGGCCTTGTTCGGGTCAAACCACTAATGAAATCTCTGCCTTCAAGAGGCATGTGTGCTGTCGCCGTAACTGATTATTGCAATTTGTTTGCTGCTGTAAAGCATTTTAAAAATGGGGTTGATTCTGGAATAAAACCAATCATTGGAGGGGATTTACCTTGTCATGATCCTCTAATACCCGAAGTTACTTCTTCTTTAGTCTTGCTCTGCCTTAATGCTGAAGGATATAAAAATCTGACCTGTTTGGTATCAAAAGCATATCAGGAAGGTCAATATCAAGGTCAACCCAGAGTTCAGTTGCAATGGATAGACGAATATTCCGAGGGTTTGATTGCCTTGTCAGGAGCAAAGTTCGGCGACATAGGACAAGCATTGCTGGCTAATGATGAAGCGCTTGCTACTGAACGTGCGCTACACTGGAGTGCATTGTTCCCTAATCGTTTTTATCTTGAGATACAACGTACGGGCAGAGTGGATGAAGAGTTATACAATGAACGGGTGATTGCTTTAGCCGAGAAACTGCAATTACCAATTGTGGCTACTAATGATGTTCGTTTTCTTAATAAAGAAGATTATGATGCGCACGAAGCAAGAGTGTGTATTCGTGAAGGCTATACTCTGGCAGATCCAAGACGTGTACAGCAATACAGTCCTCAACAGTATTTACGTTCATCTGAAGAGATGGAAGCATTATTTGCCGATTTGCCAAGTGCTATTACTAATACCATCGAAATCAGCAAACGATGCAATGTTAAACTAAATCTGGGGAATAATTATCTTCCCAATTTCCCGATACCAGATGGTTCAACTGTCGAAGAATATTTATCTCATTTATCTGAAATTGGCCTGGAAGAAAGGCTTGAGCAATTATTTAAGAACAAATCAAAAGAAGAATTAGAGGCCGCCCGAGGTGCCTATGATGAACGTCTGCAGATAGAATTAACCGTAATTAATAATATGGGATTCCCGGGTTATTTCTTAATTGTTGCTGATTTTATTCAATGGGCCAAACAAAATGGTGTACCTGTTGGCCCAGGAAGAGGCTCTGGAGCTGGTTCTCTTGTTGCGTATGCCTTGAAAATTACAGATCTGGATCCGTTAGAATACGAGCTGCTGTTTGAGCGTTTTTTGAACCCGGAACGGGTATCCATGCCTGACTTTGATATCGATTTTTGTATGGAAGGCCGAGATAGGGTCATTGAGTATGTTGCTGAAAAATACGGCAGACAAAGCGTATCACAAATCATCACTTTCGGTACTATGGCTGCGAAGGCGGTTATCCGGGATGTGGGACGTGTATTTGGTCATCCTTATGGCTTCGTTGACAAATTAGCCAAATTGATTCCTTTTGAGATTGGAATTACGCTCAGTAAGGCAATGGAACAAGAGCCTGAACTGCAACGTCGATATGATGAAGAAGAGGAAGTAAAAGAACTTATCGATCTTGCTTTAAAACTGGAAGGTATTACCCGTAATGCAGGAAAACACGCAGGAGGGGTAGTTATTGCACCTTCTTTGCTCACTGATTTTACCGCCATTTATTGTGAAGAAGGCTCCACGCAAATTGTGAGTCAATTCGATAAAGACGATGTGGAGGCTGCGGGTTTAGTCAAGTTTGACTTTCTGGGTTTACGTACCTTAACCATTATTGACTGGGCTTTGGCTACAGTAAACAAACAACGTGAGAAGGCTGGGTTAGAAGCCATAGATATCAGCCAAATTCCAACTGACGATGCGACTACTTTTGATTTATTAAAAGCATGTAAAACCACCGCAGTATTCCAGCTTGAATCACGTGGTATGAAGGAATTGATTAACAGACTGCAGCCGGACTGTTTTGAAGAAATCATCGCTTTGGTTGCTTTATTCAGGCCTGGTCCACTTCAATCAGGAATGGTGGATGACTTCATCGATCGAAAACACGGACGAGCAGTTGTTGATTATCCGCATCCTGATCTGGAACCCATTCTTAAACCGACTTATGGGGTTATCTTATACCAAGAGCAGGTAATGCAGATTGCACAGGTGTTGGCAAGTTATACCTTGGGTGCTGCGGATATGTTACGTCGAGCAATGGGTAAGAAAAAACCAGAGGAAATGGCCAAACAACGTGAAATATTTACCAAAGGGGCAACTGCGAGAGGAGTAGAGGGACAAGTTGCGACTCATATTTTCGATTTGATGGAAAAATTTGCGGGTTATGGTTTTAATAAGTCGCATTCTGCTGCTTATGCTTTGGTTGCTTATCAAACAGCATGGTTAAAAGCCCATTATCCAGCTGCCTTTATGGCGGCGGTAATGTCATCTGATATGGATAATACAGATAAAGTTGTTACTTTTATCGATGAATGTGCTCATATGAAATTAAAAGTACTGCCGCCATCAATAAACAGTTCCATGTATCCATTCACCGTTAGTGATGATTCAACCATTATTTATGGACTTGGCGCCATTAAAGGGGTGGGGGAGAATGCCATTGATTGTATTACTGAGGAGCGAGCTCATCAGGGTACTTACAGTGACTTATTCAGTTTCTGCCAACGATTGGATTTACGCAAAGTAAATCGTCGGGTATTGGAGGCGTTGATTAAAAGTGGTGGTTTTGATGATTGGGCAATTGAACGGGCGGTATTAACTGCCTCTTTGGAAAAAGCGCTAAAGGTTGCAGAAAAGGAACATCAAAATCAATCCAGCGGGCAATTTGATTTATTTTCTCTGTTGGAAGATGATGCAAATGAGCAGGATTATATTCCTGCCAAACCTTGGTCTGAAGCCCAACGTTTGGATGGTGAGCGTGAGGTTCTTGGTTTTTATCTGACGGGACATCCTGCAGATCAATACCGACGCGAATTTGGTGATTTTATTGTGCCCATCAGTCAATTAAACCCTTCCATGCATAAAAAAGCAAATATCTGTGCTCAGGTTACGGCGGTGCGAAAAATCATTACCAAACGTGGCAAAAAATTAGTAATTATTGGTATGGATGATTCTACTACTCGAATGGATGTCGTTGTTTTTGGTGAAGTCTTTGATCTTTTTAATGAACCTTTAGCATCTGGAAATATGTTGGTAATCGAGGGCGAGGTTGCTAATGATGATTATAATGGGGGCGTGAAAATGACGGCCATCCAGCTTTATAATATTCCTGCTGCACGTACTCGATTTGCCCGTTGTATGGAACTAAAGTTAAATCAGGCCAGCCAGTCTGTCCTTCCTTCTTTGCAATCTCTCTTAAAAGCGCATACCGGCCGTTGTGTGGTTCAGTTTTCTTACGCAAATGAGCATGCTAGAGCTCATTTAAGCTTAGCGCAACAATGGCATGTAACTCCTACAGATGAGTTGATTGGATTGCTCATTAATGTGCTGGGGGAAGAGCAAGTAGTAATGCGATACTGATAATTAGTAGGTAAACCTTTTGTGCCGACACTTAATCTTGAGGCAGTTGAATGAATACTGTTGTCGAGCTATGGGCTCGACATTTGTTCTTTCTCGAAATTTGCAGTAATGGAATGGCTTTGTTGGCCCTCCTCATTTTTACAAGGATAATTCGGTTTGATCAACCGCTACAACTGATGCCAATTCCTTGGTATAAGGTTCCAACTGCAATTTTAATTGGGTGAGAGCCTTAGCCTCATCACCTGTAATTTCCTTACCCGCAATGAAGATACTATTATCTTTAAATTCAACTTTCGCCAGTTCAAAATTACTAGCCAGTTCGGCCAACTCAAGTTCTGACGTTGCTTTGATCTCTATTCCTCCAATCATTCTCATACCGTCTTTAATACGAATGCCTGTTGCAGGATTTTGGCTGTCAGTATAATAAGTGCCTATTATCGAACACGTTTTCCAAATCAAGCGATAGGCGGCATCTAATGGTAAACCAATACCCATTCCGACCCCTTGTCCTAAAATGCCCATCGCTGTTCCAAGAATATGTCCTAAACTGATACTGCAAAAAGAGGTAATTAATTTTCCTGCAATTACTTGAGAGAATAGAGCGACTCCCATCGGGCCTGCTGGACCAAGCATTAATAAAGTGCTGCCAATAAGTGCCGTCATTTGAACTTTGGTCGACATTATCTTTGTAGACTCACTTACCATTCCGCCACCCAGGAATCCTATTGTTGCACCAGTATAGGCAAAAGCGGCACCAAACATGGGTTTGGTGATGGAAGTAATAGGGTAATTAGCGTAAGGATTTTCTATGGTTGCGTTTTTAGCTGCATCAGCCAGGTATTTGGAAAATTGTTCCCATTCTACTTCTGAGAATGGTTCCATATCTGCTATTCTCAGTGCTTTATTTGCATCTTCGATGGCCATTATCGATGAGTTAATCAATCGATTGGCTGCCAGATTACAGATATTTTTATCCTCATCATCAAGATAATTTTCTTCAGTGATGCCTAAATCCTTATTTATTAATCCATATAATACTGAGTTTTTTTTAGGTTTAGAAATTTGGCTCTGAACATATTGGCAGGCAGCAATAATCACTCTGGAAGCGGTTAAACTGGCTTCTGCTTGTTCAGAGGTCGTTATCTGTTCTTCTTTGAGTAGATTAGCTGCAAACACGACCATCATTTTTTTAATGAATTTAGTTTGAGCATCCCTGGCAACAACATCTGTTCCGCCAAAAATAATTGGAGTACCAAACATTGAGGGAGATTTATCCAAATCAACGTTTCGTTCTTTTTGATAGTCAACACGCAAGAAATTGATATTGGTTAACGCATCTGCTGGTAATATATAGCGCATGATAGACCTCGTGTCCTTTAAATAATTTCCCTATGTTTTTTTTATATTACTTATTCATTGGTTAATTGCAATCATATTTGATTATTTTTTACTAAATTGTTGCATTAAGTTGAAACAATTAATTTTATTTGAATATTAACTTATTGAAATGATGATTTTTTTGGAGATTATGGTACTTTTAGCAAGAGGATTCAGCAAGCTAGTGGTTCATAATATAGATTATGTCACATATTTGAAGCCCTGTTTGAAAATGATCATCCCATTTAACTAGTGAATGAAAGAAGTGATTTAAAGTGTTTTAAACGTTTTGGGAAGATTATTATGGTTGAATTATTGAACAATTCCGTCAAGGTTAATTATATGGGAAAGTTAATCAATTTCTTTTTACTTCTTCGCC
>NZ_CALMPD010000185.1 GCF_937871865.1 uncultured Legionella sp. | reverse complement strand
GAGCTTTTTCAGAGCCATTGCTAATAATCAATTTATCGTGTGTTGGCTATATTTGAGGGAGAGAGACAAGAAACGAGTAACGCATTATCCATTGCTTGATTGATCTCAATATCCGGATGCGCCAATAAGAGCTTTACCACTTCAAGATGCCCATTCTGGCATGCAATATAAAGCGAAATTGATCCATCGTGCATTGCTTTATTGATCTCAATATCCGGATGCGCCAATAAAAGCTTTACCACTTCAAGATGCCCATTTTGGCATGCAATATACCGCGAGGTTGCTCCATGACACATTGCTTTATTGATATCAATATCTGGATGCGCCAATAAGAGTTTTATCACTTCAATACGAGCTTCTTCACATGCGACAAAAAGCACGGTTAGCCCATCATACATTGCTTTATTAATCTCAATATCTGGATGCGCCAATAGGAGTTTAATCACGTCAATATGACCGAAAGGGCATGCGATTAAAAGCGGGGTTACGCCAGCTTCCATTGCCTTATTGATATCAATATCCTGGCGCGCCAACAAGAGTTTTATCGCGTCAATACGACCTTCTTGACATGCGATATAAAGTGGGGTTACTCCATTATTCATAGCCTTATTGATATCAATATTCTTGCAAGCCAATAAGAGTATAATGGCTTCGACATCCCCTTTTTGGCAGGAATGAAAAAGCAATCCCGCCCCAGATGCATCATAAATTGTGGTCAGCGTCGAATTTGCTATGTATTTTTTATGCAATTTATTCAGTGAGCCATCATCAATAAGATAACGATTATTGTTAGTAAGCAAAGTGCTATTAAAAACAATATGTTTTGAACCTGGGCTTAACGAATGAAATAAATTATCAGCTAGCTCTTTTTAAGTTAATTCACGATAATAACTGCTGAGTTTTGGGTATGCTTCAAAATCATTGGTGTCAACAAACATCCAGTTTTTTTTTGCATGATTTTTGTTATATTTTAATAAAATTCTGTGATAAGAATTTTCTATTAAAATAGGGAGGTTTGGATAATCAATGAGTACCGTTTCTAAATCATTAAGATAATTGATTAAACGACTATGACTAAACGCATAAGCCTTATTAAGTAGTATCCTGAGATTAGTATGTTCCTGTTTCCTGGAATGGGTTAGCGCATAAATATCATTAAGATAACTTTGGCTAACGGGTCGTTTGTCAAATACATCCTGATGATTATGTGGTTGTAAATAAAGTTCAATTCCTTCATAAAAAGCGAGTAGCTCAAGAAATTCTATGTCTTGCTCATCAAGTTTTTTTGTTTTTGCCTTAAGTTTAACTTCCTCCATTACTCTGATTAGCGATGTAAAATCCGTTTTATAGTACTCAATAAGCTTTAATCGTTGCCAAAATTGCTCTTCCTCCTGAGCAAGAATAGCCTGCATTAGCATGCCAGAAAACCCAGCACATAAACCTTTAGGGCTTAATGGATACCCCAGTAGTAGTCCTAACTTAACTAAATCGTCATGAGTTAATTTTGCCATAAGGGAGAGGCAGAAAGAATTTAAATGGTTATAATTATATCACCGGATCATTTTGTGGGGCAAATATTTACCAGGCAGATCCAGTCAACTATAAAAAAAGGGAAGAACTTATTAATAAGGTCATGACACACAACAACTCCGTTGAAAAAACGCGCCAAATTAATGACTCATTTCATCGAGTGCTTTATCAAGTAACGAGCCAACAGCCTGACAAGAATAATATTGAACCCGCTGATAACCTTTGTGAGCAAGCTCTTTGGCAAGACCAAGATCGCCAAGTAAGCGCTCCAAACCATTGGCCAAGCCTATTACATCAGATGGTGGCACCAGAACAGCACAACCTGACTCACCAATAATTTCTAAAGGCCCTGACACCTGAGTGAGAACCATAGGTATTGAATGCATCATGCTTTCAACAACAACCAAGCCAAAAGACTCTTTTAAGGTAGGGTGGCAAAACACATCAAGGCTTTCATAAAAAGAGTGCTTGTCATTGACCCACCCCATTAAAGTAACATTATGTTGCAACCCGTGTTGCTTGATTAACTTGATGTATTGTTTTTTCTGCTTCCCATTACCGGCAATTTTAGCTGTAAAATTAATTCCCTTAAGTGTAAGGATAGCTAAAGCATTAATAAACACATCAATCCCTTTAAGATCAGAAAATCTGGCGCAGGCTCCTATTACTGGCACACTCGTTATCACGGGCTCCTTATAGTGCAAATCAGCAGGAATGTGAATCATATTAGGTACAGTAAAAACTTTTTTTCCTGCCCAATTCATTTGCCTCACTTCCTGATACATATGTTCAGTAATGACAATCACCGCATCTGAAATAGTTATTAGTTCAGCAAAAGATTCCACCGTATGACATACTGCAATTTTGGGCACTTGAGTCTGTGTTTTGTAAAAAAGTCGGGCATCTCGTTTCGTATGAGTGATAATACATGAAGGATTTTCTTTCTCTATCAATTTGCGCAGTCGATGTATGGCAATAAAATCATTACTTCCGTAATTAAAAATAGTTGTACTTTTTTTTGAGGTACAGTTTTTTCGCACTTGCCCCCATGGGTGAATTACGGGGATTAATTCATGACCTAAAGATTCCAATACGTGATTATACGTTAGAAAAACCTGTTCAATACCACCATTAACCGTGGAGAACATTGCATTCATTATCTTCATAATATACCTAAAAATAGCGTCTGTTTTATCATTTCATGAATAAATCACTATGTACATAGAACCTTATTTAACTCACTGATTAAAATGAATAATTGTAATAATGAGCCGTCTTTCTCATAAGTCATCGTTCATCCATTTGTAAGTTACTTGTATCCCGCCAACTGAACCATTACTATTAAGGCTCAAATACCCTACTTGTATGAAGTTACAATTTGAATTGGGCACGTCATTAATTAAGGAGTGATTTATGTGTAAGGTATATATTTTACCATTTGTTTTATCCAGTTTCAGCTTAACTGGTTATGCTGTAACAACTAATCCAACACCAGACAAGGATGCCCCCGTATGTTCATCCGCACTCTGCGCATTTAATCTAAAAGGTGGATTATATGCAGGGGTTACAGCATATTATGTAAAGCCAAGTGAAACAGGCCTGGGAATGGTCTCTGACAGTTGGCTCTATGGTGGATCTGGAAATTTAACGGCACTCAGTAAGCCATTTGACCCTCCACATAAATGGGCAGGCAGTGTCAAATTGGGCTATAACATACCTATGTCAGCTAATAATATAGAAGCCAGTTACTTATTTCTCGATAATAAAACACATGCAATAAATGATTTTTCAGATGGTTCAATTGGCTTCGGCAGCGTCCTGTTTCCCAACACAACATTACCCCCTACTCCTGGTTTTGTTAGCGATGCTTATTTGTCCTATAAAGTTAATCAAGTAGATTTAAAAGCAGGAAGAAAATACAGCGATGTATCGAGTGCATTTTTTATTCGTCCATCCCTAGGTCTTCGTTATGCAGAACTAAAACACTCATTAACATTTGCAGCACCAGGTAACATGCTCAGTAGTTTTAAAGGTGTTGGCCCAATGATAAGTGTTGATAGTACTTATAATCTAGGACATGGATTTGGGCTAGTAGGCTATTTTGACTATGCTTTAATAGTTGGTAAAATTGACTCTCATTCCTATCTAAGCCTGTTAGGTACCAATTTTAATTATTCGTGGCCAGAAAGAGACAGAATAGTTAATAGTATTACAGCTAAATTAGGCCTGGATTATAGTTTCAACTTCGCAAATAATTCCAATGTCGCCATTGAAGCAGGATATCAAGTAAATGAATATTTTAACTCAATGGATACAATAAGAGGAACAATAGCCTTTGCTCCAGGTGATATTTCACGTATTAATGGCAATGAAACCAATAGTTTTGGCTTTCGCGGCCCCTATATTAGTCTAACAGTAACAGCCTAGCGTTTATGAGCAGTATTATTATCCACTTACAAATATTTATGCCAGAGAGACTTTCTCCTCTGGCATTATTTACATAGCCAAGCTAATTTTAACCCCCTAGCCAAATTCATCATACACAACACGGTGCATCTTATTTTCGCATTTTTGTTGCTGAACATTATAAATAATTAGAGAGGAAGGATTCTTAGATTCATTTTAATAGAGGATAAGCTATGTATAAAATAAAAGCGGGTAATAAACGTCCCCGCTTTTATTCATATGAGACTAAAAGGCAGATTTTAGATGTCTATATTTTCTGCATCCAAAGCATGGGACTCAATAAAGTCTCTTCTAGGTTCAACATGATCACCCATTAACGTAGTAAAGATCTCATCTGCTGCTACAGCATCTTCTATACTTACTTGCAACATTCTCCTTACTTCAGGATCCATTGTAGTTTCCCAGAGTTGATCAGGGTTCATTTCACCAAGACCTTTATAGCGTTGAATGGTCTGGCCTTTTTTAGCTTCATCCATTAACCAGTTTAAAGCCTGTTCAAAATTTTCTACCGCTTGAGTTTTATCTGAGCGCTTGACATAAGCCCCCTCATCAACCAAAGAACTTAATCTAGTACCAAGACTTACCAGTTCTTTATAATCTTTCGAATAGAAAAACTCAGCATTCATAGGTACATGATTCGCCATTCCATGTTGCGTGATAGTAATTCTTGGAATATGCAGAGCACCTTCATCCAGCGATAACACATCAACAGAATATTGTTCTGTTTTACTGTCGACCTGCTGCAGGCTTAAATCCAGTTGTTTACACCATGCGGCTATTTTATCCATCTGGTTAAAATCTTCATTTTGCAAGACAGGAAGATAAGCAACTCGTTTTAAAATGTCAGCAGAATATCTTCTTTTATAACGCTTAATAATTTTACCAACGCGTCTAAACTGTTGTACCAATTCTTCCAAGGCCATTGCAGTGATAGCAGGAGCATCTTTTGATGGATAAAATGCAGCTCCATCTAATGCACTTTGGGTCAAATATTCAAAAAGTGCTTCATCATCTTTAACGTATTGCTCTTGTTTTCCTCGCTTAACTTTATATAGTGGAGGTTGAGCGATATAAATATATCCTCGTTCCAAGAGTTCTCTGGTTTGTCTGTAGAAAAAGGTAAGCAATAAGGTACGAATGTGCGATCCGTCAACGTCGGCGTCCGTCATAATAATGATACGATGATAACGCACTTTATCCGGATCATATTCATCAGGACCAATACCACACCCCAGTGCGGTAATTAATGTCGCTACCTCTTGTGATGCAAGCATTTTATCAAATCGTGCTTTTTCCACATTTAAGATTTTACCTTTAAGCGGTAATATTGCCTGGAATTTTCTATCTCTGCCCTGCTTTGCAGAACCGCCCGCGGAGTCTCCCTCTACCAGGTACAATTCAGATAGTGCAGGATCTTTTTCTTGGCAGTCAGCTAATTTTCCGGGCAAGCCAGCAATATCCAAAGCACCTTTGCGACGAGTCATTTCTCGCGCGCGACGAGCCGCTTCTCTTGCTCTTGCAGCATCGATAATTTTGGCAACAATTGCTTTCGCTGCAGCCGGATTTTCCATAAGGAAATCATTAAACTTTTCAGCGACACTGGATTCAACGGCAGATTTAACTTCAGAAGAAACTAATTTATCTTTTGTTTGTGAAGAGAATTTAGGATCAGGAACTTTAACCGACAACACGGCAGTTAGCCCTTCTCTGGCATCATCCCCTGTTGGAGACACTTTAGCTTTCTTTGCATAACCTTCACTTTCAATATAATTATTTAAGGTTCGAGTTAGTGCCGCTCTAAAACCTGCCATATGCGTTCCACCATCACGTTGTGGAATGTTGTTAGTGAAGCAAAAAATTGTTTCTTGATATGAATCATTCCATTGCATTGATAATTCAACAACAATCCCATCTTTTTCCCCAGACATCGAAAAGACGACAGGAATAATTGGGGTTTTATTTTTATTTAAATGTTCAACAAAGGCCTGTATTCCACCTTCATAATGGAAGGTATCTTGTCGTTGTGAACGCTCATCAAATAAATGAATGCATACACCAGAGTTTAAGTAAGAGAGTTCTCTTAAACGTTTTGCCAAAATATCGTAATGAAATTCTATATTTGAAAATGTTTCTGCGCTAGGCTTAAACCATATCTGAGTCCCGGTATTGGTCGCATCGCCCGTTTCAGCAATAGGAGCATCAGGAACGCCATGCCGATAATGTTGTTCATGTACTTTTCCATGACGTCGTACTAGTAGATGCAATTCTTCAGACAGCGCATTTACCACGGACACACCAACTCCGTGCAAACCACCGGATACTTTATAAGAGTTATCATCAAACTTACCTCCGGCATGCAGTATCGTTAAAATAACTTCTGCAGCAGAACGCCCTTCCTCTTTATGAATATCAACAGGAATTCCGCGTCCATCATCTTTTACCGTAACCGATTCATCAGAATGGATTGTAACGAATATTTCTTTGCAATGCCCAGCAAGTGCTTCATCTATAGAGTTATCGACAACCTCAAACACCATATGATGAAGACCGGTACCATCATCAGTATCACCAATATACATACCTGGTCTTTTTCTTACTGCATCTAAACCCTTTAGGACTTTAATATTATTTGAATCATAACTGGCATCAACGCTCATCAGGAACCCTCATTACCGAATTGTGGTATTTTGAATTCAAAAATTATATCATCTTTTACGTCTGGTTTATATGCGCCTGATGAAACTTTGCTTAATCCAGCCCCCCGCTTTCATTAAAGTTCAGCTGTCTCTTAATATCTCTCTTACTATAGATTCCAGTAAAATTAATGTACAAATTCATAGCAAGTTGCTTTTGAGAACTCCCTATGTAACATCACTTCGTAACATTCAGTTAAGGTCATGAGATCTCGGTAGTAGTACTTGATAGTTGAGGAGCTAGTCTGGTAAAGAGGTCAATATAATTATAAATCAGTATGTTCCTGTTGTTGTTTCTTCCCACAATTGTAGATACGAATCATTGATCCTTCCTATAATCAACTAGTATGTATTTACTTATGTTTCACGTGGAACAATTTTTTATTGTTATAGGACTAGGTTCTGTGAACGAATATTTAGACATAACTTATGTGCAAGTAGTAAGTAGGTTGGGCCTTGGCCCAACATCATAGCATAGCGACTTCTTTTATATAAAAATGTCCCCATAAACGTTCTATTATTGCTATTAATGAAGTCGCTGCGCTCACTTGTTGGGCCAAGGCCCAACCTACTTGCCTATAAAATACTCTTAAAATTCGTTCACAGAACCTATCATTATTAAATTTTTGAGCCTTAGAATATAACATTCACACCAATTGCCACAGATACAAGTATAAAGAGTATTCACATCCTCTTAGCGCAGAGGATTACCGATTGTAACTACTGTTTCTCCTCTGATAAAATTTGGAACGAACAGGCCACTGCTATTAAGTAAAGAAAAGTACGTCATCCTGAGCATAGCAAAGGATCTCCTGAATACAGGGAGAGCCTTCGTCGCTAGCTCTTCAGGATAACGGCCAAATCCTTAACTTAATGACAGTGCGAACAGGGGTGAGTCCTGCAAAATATTAATGACCTATAAGAATTACTCACATCATCAGGAATAGTAACTAATAATATAAAATTAAGTTTTCGAATTGATGAATTCCAGCGAAGAAAGCTCAATTGGTTCATGTAGCAAACAATTAAGCTTATGTTTCACGTGAAACAATATTATATTAAACAAAATTTGGTTTAGCTCCGTTGGCATTCGAATAAATGAAGTCAAAAATTTGTGAATTATATCTAAAATAAAAACTACCTATCTAGAACCATGTTAGTACACTAAATAGAATAAGGTCTCTATTTCAACATGTGGTTTTTCAGTCGTATAAAGAAAGATTGATACTTATAAAAGATAGAGTAGCGAGGTAAGGCCAGAGAATTAAGATTAAACTCGTTAATTGCGATGTATTCTCAATTACAGCTGAGAATAAATACTGATGTCTCATTTTAGATTACCCCATTTTCTAATGATATAAGATACTAAATATAAATGAAATTTCTGTAATTATGGGTATAAATTTACTCAATAACTCCAGATTTTATCGAGAGTACGTTAAAATTTGAATCAGGAAGTATTTGTGAAATATTGTATGGGTTTATACTGGTAATAACATATTGACCATTAGCATTGTATAAGTAATCAAATATATTTTGTTGATGGATGTCATCGAGTTCTGCAGGTAAATCATCAAATAAATACAAACAATCTCCATTTAACAACTTACTTTGAGCAAGCTTTAGTGCAATTAGAATTATTTTTTGCTGACCACGTGATAAAACTTGTTTTGCTTTATTGTCATCACAATGAATTACAATATCTGCTTGATGAGGTCCATATTGCGTGTATTGTTTATGCAAATCACTATTAAAATGTTCAGCAAGTACCTCCATCAAATCACGACCGGTATTTTTTTTATCCCATCCCTTAAAATATTGAATAGTGCAAGGGCTATTAGTTAATTTGCTCAAAACTTCATAAAAAGTTTGCTCCCAAAGGATAAAATAATTTTTTCTAAGAGTATCCAGTTGAAATGCAAGTTCACTCAACTGTTTATCCCAAGGAATAAAATGAAGATAAGTCGCTTTACTTTTTAATAGTGCATTTCTTTGCTTAAGAACTTTTTTATAATCTTTCCAGAGCGTCAGATAGTTCTGTTTCACGTGAAACAATCCCCAATCGAGCACGCTTCTGCGAACAGCCGGTCCTGCATCAATAATTTGAAAAATGTCAGAATAAAAAATTTGACATGGTAAAGCATAAGCTAATTGACTTGTGCTATGGCAGAATTGGTTGTTTAACTTAATTTGCGTAGGAGTTGATAATGATTTTTGGATGCTTATAGTTGAGTTGTCAGAAAACCGTGAAAAAACTGTCAATGCCTGTTGCTCAAGAGAAATAATCGGAGCAATTTCTCTTGAGCGAAAAGAATGGCCACAACTAAGTAAATACAGAGCCTCTAGAATGGAAGTTTTACCACTTCCATTAGAACCATGGATAAAATTAAAACGGGAATTTAGCGATAAATTAGCCTGAGATATATTTCGTAAATGATGAATTTTTAAATCAGTTAAAATCATATCTTCATAGGCATGATAATATATTGATAGTGTTCATTTAGCAAAGACTCAATTAAAATACTACTGTCTGTTGTAGACATAGACAAACGTATCTGACCCTCGCCAAAATGATTTAATACATCCAATAAATAAGTGGCATTTAGACCTATTTTAAGTTCATCACCTTGAGTCTCAGCAACTAAAGATTCTACAGCTTCTTCTTGTTCATTATTATTAGCAATCAAGGTTAATTGGCCTGGTTGCAAATGAAGCATAACCGCTTTAGATTTTTCATGCGCCAAAATGACAATTCTCGCTAAAGAACGCTTAAAAAGAGCACAATCAATAATGATTTGCTTGTCCTGTTCTCTTGGTATCGCTTTAGCATAAGGAGGAAATCGAGCTTCGATCAATTTAGACATAAACGTAAATTGACTGCTTATTAATTTAAAGTGCGATTTGCCTGCAGAAAGTAAAACATCTTCATCACCAATACAATTCAATAAGCGTAATAACTCCTGAACACCTTTTTTGGGCAATAAAAGTTTACTCTGTGTCGTATTAACACAAGAATAGCGCGAAATAGCCATTCTGTGTCCATCAGTAGCAACTGCAGAAATAAGATTAGGTTCAAACTCTAAAAATAATCCGTTAAGAAACACACGGACATCTTGTTGCGACATAGCAAAATGAGTAGCCTGTAATAGTTGCTGCAAAACAAGTCGTGGAATAGTTAATTCAACATCATTACATTCATCTTCACTTAAAGGATAATTTTCTGCAGGTAAGGTAGTTAATTTAAAAGAACTTCGGCCTTGCTTGATAGTAACAATACCATTATTAAAAACGATATTAGGGCTTGTATTTTCATCAAGTGAACGAATGATATCAATGAATTTTTTAGCAGGGACTGTAATACTGCCCATTGTTTGATTCGATTCACAAGCAACTTGTGCTGAAATTTCAATTTCCAGATCAGTTGCAGTTACATACAGTCTGCCATCAGCTAATTTCAATAAAAAATTAGATAAAATAGCTAAAGACTGTTTTTTATCAACGGCCCCCGCAACAGTAAGTAAAGGAGCAATCAAATCTTCTTTTTTAATAGCTAACTCGAACAAAACTGCCCCCTTATTATGAAGATAAAATTCTCATTAAATTTTTATAATCTTCAGTAAAATCACTATCATCCTGCACTAATTCTTTAACTTTTCTGCAAGCATGAATAACTGTAGTATGATCTCGTCCACCAAAGTGATCACCAATTTCAGGTAAGCTATGATTGGTCAGCTCCTTACTTAAGGCCATTGCCATTTGCCGTGGCCTTGCAATAGAACGGCTACGACGCTTGGATAATAAATCAGCTACCTTTACTTTATAATATTCAGCAACAGTTTTTTGAATGTTTTCTATAGTGACTAATTTATCCTGTAGCGCTAAAAGATCACGCAATGCTTCATGAACAAACTCAATGGTAATTGGTTTACCAGTAAAGTGAGCATTAGCAATGACTCGACGCAATGCACCTTCAAGTTCTCGTACATTAGAACGTATTCGCTTAGCAATAAAAAAAGCAACTTCATAAGGAAGTTCAATGTTAGATTGTTCCGCTTTACTAATCAAAATCGCTACACGGGTTTCCAGTTCAGGAGGCTCCACCGCAACAGTTAATCCCCAACCAAAACGCGATTTAAGACGTTCTTCCATTCCCTCAATTTCTTTAGGATAGCGATCACTGGTGAGAATTATTTGTTGCTGTCCTTCTAACAAAGCATTAAAAGTATGAAAAAACTCTTCCTGAGACCGATCTTTTCCGGCAAAAAACTGAATATCGTCAATAAGTAATGCATTAAGAGAACGATAAAATCGTTTAAATTCGTTAATAGAATTAGTTTGTAAGGCTTTTACCATATCCGCAACAAAACGCTCAGAATGCAAGTAAAGTACTTTGGCTTCGGGGTTGTTTTTAAGAATATTATTACCAATTGCATGCATTAAATGTGTTTTAC
>NZ_CALMPD010000184.1 GCF_937871865.1 uncultured Legionella sp. | reverse complement strand
TATCTTTCTATCATAAATATAGCTCCATCCACCCCACCATGTATAGCAGACTGAAAAAGCCATTGAGATAAAAACCTATAATTTTTTTCTGTTTGATAGTGCTCTGCAAGTATGTTTATATCACCATTGCTTTTTACTAATAACTTGAGCTCAGTCTCTAATTTTTGCTGGTGTGCCTGGCTTGTTGCAAGCATGCCTTTATTCTGAAGAAATCGGGCGTATTCATACATCGCATACACGTTAGGATAAAAAGCAGACTTTTCATAGGCTAAGGCTATCAATTGGTTTAACTGGTTGTTATTTGTCTTCGCTTGCAAGTGTTCAAAAGCTTTCGCGGCTAAAACCCCACCAAGAGAGTTTGTAGATTTCATTAAATGAACTATTTCCGTTTCTACGCGTTGCTGTTGCCTTTGTAAATTTTTTTGCATCTGTTCGGCTTGTCTGGCACTATTGCATTCAATCACCCGCGTCTTGGTAAGTTCATCAATCTTCCCATACAAAGTTAAGAAGGTTTGATAATCTTGAATCCAACTATCGGCTTTGGACTTATGGTTTGGTACGCTTGATAAATCAGGCAGTAGCGATTTGTCGACATATGCTGGAAATTTATCAGCAAGATAGTAGCAAAAAAACGGGGCAATCACATCCCCTTCTTCTAATGCCATATTAAAGTGAGCAACCACTTTATTGATGGCATAAAATGGCGAGCTCATAGCACCACGAGATTGTCCGCTTTCAAATTCAATTAATAGTTTTAGGCCTTTATAAAACTCATTGAGGATTTTTTCACTAGAAAACATTTAATGACCACATAAAAAACAAAAAGTAGAAATATTATAAGGCGTATACATTAACAAAATCTTAAATGAGAATATGATTTGAGAAACAACACATTGCACCGGGAAGTGTTCATTATTAACCCAAATTAATCATTTTAGATCTGCTAGAGAGTCATATGGGCCGTGGCTCAATGTCAATTGCGGGATGGATTCCTTCACTCAAGGGAATAGCACGATGAATTTTTGACTAACGCAAGATTTAAAGAAACCGCAATATGCAGTAGTAATAGCTTCATGTCATAGTTTTTTTTCATACAATAAAATTGTTCTCTTCATAAAAACAAGTCCTGTATTTTGCTGCATTTAAGGTATAAAAAGCAGCGAAATTCTTATATAATCCCTACATTAATCAATTACAGGTAATTTAATGTCGCGATGTCCTTGTGGTTCCCTGGCAAATTATACGCAATGCTGTGGAAAATACATTGATAACCAAGAAGCCCCGCAAACCCCCGAACACCTAATGCGCTCGCGATATTCGGCCTACAGTCAGGCAAACATTGATTACATAGCAAAAACGATGAAGGGAAAGCCCTTAATTCATTTTAATGCACAAGAAGCCAAAGAATGGGCTCAAAGCATAACCTGGCTACATCTAAAAGTGTTGCAGTCTTACATGGAAACCCCAGAAAAAGGTTTCGTTGAATTCGCAGCCACGTTTATTGATAGAAATACATTAAAAGTAATTCATGAGTTAAGTGAATTTCATAAAGAACATGACGTCTGGTTTTATGTGGATGGAATCAATAAAGAAGTACCAAGCAAAAAAACCAGTCATAAAATCGCCCGTAACAGTCCCTGCCCTTGTGGTAATGGTAAAAAATTTAAAAACTGTCACGAAAAATAACACTATCTCTGGGTTTAGATAATGAGTGATCACCTAATACTGAATATTTTTATTTTCCTCGCAGCAGCCACTGTCATGGTTCCTATTGCCAGCCGATTTAAATTAGGCTCTGTAATTGGTTTTCTTACTGTTGGAATACTGATAGGCCCTTTTGGATTAAAACTAATTGGCAATTCGGAACAAATCATGAGCTTCGCGGAGTTCGGCGTGATCATGATGCTGTTTTTGATTGGATTGGAATTAGAACCCATCATGCTTTGGAAATTAAGGAAGTTGATTGTAGGTTTGGGCGGATTACAGGTTTTATTAACAACAGGCGTAATCACAGGAATAGGTATACTCATGCACTACAGCTGGCAAGCCAGCTTAGCTGTAGGAATGTCGCTCGCTCTTTCTTCAACAGCATTAGTGTTACAAATGCTCCAGGAAAAAAACCTGTTAAAGACGGCTGAAGGAGAAACATCCTTTGCCGTATTATTGTTTCAGGATATTGCAGTCATTCCTATACTCATTATTATGCCGCTATTAGCCAAAAATGGTGCTGCAGCATTAGTTAATCCCCATGAAAATGCATTCATAGCCCACCTGCCAAAATGGCAGCACGCCCTTCTCGTCTCGGCAATCATTGGGGCGATAATGTTAATTGGGCACTACTTATCCCGTCATTTATTTTTGATTATTGCACGAACCAATATACGAGAAGTGTTCACGACGTTTTCTCTTGCCTTGGTTGTTGGAATAACCTTGTTAATGGAAACTATCGGAGTTTCTCCTGCCCTAGGCGCATTCATCGCCGGAGTAGTTTTAGCCAACTCACAATACAAGCATACAGTAGAAGCAGACATCCAGCCCTTTAAAGGTTTGTTACTGGGCTTGTTTTTTATCTCCGTTGGAATGGGGATGAATTTCAACCTGTTTTATACTGAAATGTTTTTAATTACCTCTGCAGTTTTGAGCTTGATTGTCATCAAGGCAGTTATATTGCTTCTGCTTGGCAGATTGTTTCAACTGACGAAAATTCAAACGATAGGATTTGCCGTTGCATTAGCTCAAGGTGGAGAATTCGCTTTTGTTCTTTTTCAGTATGCCAGTTCGTCCAAGGTAATAAGTGCTGATGCACGCGCATTTTTTACTCTGGTGGTAGCGCTTTCAATGCTGGCTACACCGTTCCTGATGCTGTTGTATCATCGTTATGTAGTCCCAATGTTTATGAGCCTATTACCGGAACGAGAATATGATTCAATCAATGAAAAGAAAGGGATAATTCTTGCGGGCTACGGCCGATTCGGTCAAATTATTGGGCGTTTACTTAATGGAGAAAAGATCAGCATTACCGTCTTGGAAAAAAATCCGGAACAAGTCGAACTGTTAAGAAAATTTGGCTATAAAGGTTATTTTGGTGACGCGAGCCGCCTTGATTTATTAAAAAGTGCCGGAGCTGAACAGGCTAAGTTATTAATCGTCACAGTAGGTAATGCAGACTCTAACTTAAAAATAGTTCAGATGGCAAAACAGCATTTTCCTCATCTTAAGATTTACGCCCGGGCGCGTAACCGCCGCCATGCTTATGAATTACATAAAGCCGGCGTCGATTATTTTAAACGCGAGCTATTTGATTCCTCATTAACAATGACGAAAGAAGTTTTAAAGTTCGTTGGATACAAACAAGAAGACATTGAGAAGAAAGCCCGCGCCTTCCAAAAGCATGATGAAGCGGCCCTGCTGAAATCATTTGAATTTTTTGAAGAAGAAGCCGATCTGATTAACTTCTCAAGACAAGCTTCAGGTGAGTTGGAACAAATTTTACAAAACAGTTGATAGCAGAATAGGTCATTCCTATAAATAAAGAAATGATCTATTTTTATTCCCTCATTACAGCTCCTGAATTACTACAAAATAATTTGCCTAAATTAATCTCTAAGTGTATATAGAGAGCATGATAAATTAACGCTGTAATCCATTATTATGATTAATTTCCAGGAAATCACATCAACCACCTTTCTCCAGGAATACTGGCAAAAAAAACCACTGGTCATTCGTAAAGCCTTACCAGGATTTACTCATCCGGTCTCACCGGATGAATTGGCCGGTTTATCTCTTGAGGAAGAAATAGAAAGTCGTGTCGTAATCGAGACTCCCAATGAAAAAACACAATGGCATTTAAAAAGAGGACCATTCGAAGAAGCCTTTTTTTCCGAGCTTCCTAAAACTAATTGGACCTTATTGGTACAAGGAGTCGATCGAATACTACCTGAAGTATATGCGCTATTGGATCATTTTGATTTTATCCCGCAATGGCGGCTGGATGATGTAATGATCAGTTATGCGACACGTAATGGCAGCGTAGGCCCACATTATGATAATTACGACGTATTCCTGTATCAGGCACAAGGGCGTCGGAAATGGTCCCTCACCTCAAAAAAATGCGTGCCCGAAAATTACATAGAAGAATTGGAATTACGCATCATGAAGGAATTTCAAATTGAAGAGGAATTCATTCTGGAAGAAGGCGATATGCTCTACCTCCCCCCTCACATTGGCCATTACGGCGTTGCGTTATCAGAGCAATGTATGACTTATTCTTTTGGTTATAGAAGTTACCAGGGACAGGAACTATGGGATAGTTTGGGTGATTTTATCTCTGAAAAAGAATCATTTAAGGCGCTGTATCGTGATCCTGATTGGTCGCATCAACAGCAAACTGCTGAAATATCAGAACCAGCATGGCAACAAGCTAAAAAATTACTCACACAATTATTAGACAATGATCAGCTCATGCAATCCTGGTTTGGTTGTTTTGCAACCCGCCTGGATCAACAAGCCGAACAACACTTGGCAATGCCACTTGAAGAGGATGAAATCGATGATGTGCCCCATTTCATTACTGGTTTAAAAAGTACAGTTCTGGTGCGAGATGCCTCCTGTCGTTTTGCTTATATTCTTGCAAGCAATGAATGTCATTTTTATATCAATGGCTGTGAATGGGATACACAAGGAGTATCAGCTGAATTGCTTCAACTGGTTGCCAATAATCGTTTTATTGCTCATGAAACCTTGGATCCGTTTTTAGAAAATACAGACAATCAATTGTTTCTCTATGAGTTGTGGAAATTACAATGGTTACAAGTCTATGAAGAATAATTAAGCGTTGTTGACTTTTCGACTCTTTGACCATAAGCCAGCTCAGGTTGGCTTAAACGAGCCAAGGTCAAACTTCAGACATGCTTTTTTATTATTATAATCACTGGACAAATGATCATTTTATGGTTAGCTTTTTAGTAATACCTTCAAATATAGGAAATATAATGGTATCTAAAACAACTAAAAGTTTAAGCTGCATGTTTGCTTCACTCTTCTCCGTCCAGGTTATGGCTGCTGATGTAATCAAAGTAATCGTCAAAACCAGTGAGAGAAATGCCGTAGCAATTGGTTTCACTGTTGACTCCCGAGAGTTTGGTACTTTAGGAAAAAGCTACACAGGCAGAGGACCAGTCAATAAAGAATACCGTTTTGGTTATAAAAAAGACTCGCTGTTTGGCGATAACGTAGATTGTGGTAAGTTAACATTGACTAAAGACAGCACGATTATCCTCATTAATCAAAATAATAAATGCACCACTATCCCTGGTTAAACGGACCATAGTTAAGTTAATTTTCCCAGCCTGCGTACTATTCTCCTGGCTTGAGTACGCAGAATTAGATGCACAACAGAAAAATAAATGCAGTCGGCTTTAACCGTTTCCAGAAATACGCATCATCGCGACAGCGACCGCGGTGTCTATGACCAAAGCATGGCTGAAGTGAAATGCAGCCATCCACTATAAATGGATCTAGCTTATGCATAATACAAAAAAATTTACTATTGGTTGTATTATAGGGACCAGGCCAGAAGTTATCAAAATGGCTCCTGTCATTTTTGGATTAAAAGCATGTCCTTGGGCTGATGTGTTGATAATCAACACCGCCCAGCATCGAAGTTTATTAGATGATATGCTAGAGATTTTTGAGCTGACACCGGATGCTGATCTGAACAGCATGACTCCAGATCAATCGTTAAGCGAATTGACGGGAAATCTATGTAAAAAATTGGATGTCCTGGTACAAAACAATCGATTTGATGTGCTCCTTGCTGCCGGAGATACTACCACCGTATTTGTATCATCCCTAATCGCATTTTATCATCACATACCATTTGGTCACATTGAAGCGGGATTGCGGACCTATAACTATCAAGAACCATTCCCGGAAGAAATTAACAGAATACTAACCGCTCCTCTGGCCACCTGGCACTTCGCTCCTACAGAATTAGAAAAAGATAATCTGATTCGTGAAAATATAGCCTCATCCAAAATAATTGTTACGGGAAATCCCGTTATTGATGCCTTGTATTGGGTACTAAAAAATAAGCCAGATCCTCTATCATTTAAACAGTGGCCTCATATTGTTATAGTTACGGCCCATCGTCGAGAAAATTTTGGTAACAATGTAAAAAATATTTGTAAGGCTGTGCTTGAACTATCACAACAGTTTAAACACATCAATTTTGTATTTCCTGTCCATCCTAATCCCAATGTTCAAAATGATATATTCTCGCTTCTGAATGATAAGCCAAGAATCCATCTTCTACCACCGCTGAGCTATGATAAATTTGCCCATTTGATGAGTCGCTCATTGTTAATACTTACTGATTCTGGCGGCATTCAAGAGGAAGCCCCTGCGTTAAAGAAGCCTGTACTTATTTTGCGAAACATAACAGAACGTCCTGCCGTACTTACCGAAGGGGTCGGCTTATTGGTTGGAACGGATAAAGAACAGATTATTACTGCTGTAAGCGAGTTGCTAACAAATAAGAAGCTCTACTCAAGGATGAGCCATGGTGTATCGCCATATGGTGATGGAAACGCTGCAGAGCGAATTATAAAATTCCTGGAGCAGATCCTGATGCCTGAGCGTCGTGAACACAACTATTAGATTTAGATGTGGTAACCCGTATTACGAGGATCCATGAGGCACTGCCATTAAGTTAAGGATCTCCCAATATTCAGGAGATCCTTCGCCATGCTCAGGATGACGTACTTTTCTTAACTTAATGGCAGTGCCCCATGGAGCCCCCGCATTTACGCTACAAGTCTTAATCTAATGGTTGTGAGCGCTATGACGTCGAGTCAATGAGAACAAACTCAACTTTGTATGATTGAACATGGTTGATAATCTTCTCAATTAATAACTCGTTAGTTGGATCTTCAATACTAACGGTCAGCACCCCTTCCTCTTCGTTCAACGCCACGGCTGTAGCATGATGCTCATTTAACCAATTGATCAATTGCCTGGAAATAGGCACTTCATTTTTGTTTCGAATGGCTGCCAGGCAGCTTTGGGGAAAGAGCTCCAGATTATATTGTTTTGACAATATCTGAAGTAATTCTTGGGTGCTGATTAAATTTAACCGACATAAAACCGCCCCTAAACGCTCCCCTGTTTTTTGCTGCTCCATAATTGCGGTATCTAATTCCGCTTTAGTGAGCCGTCTTTTTTCAAGTAATAAATCCCCTATTTTCTTGTGGTAAGGAGTGAGAATATGACTACCAGGAAAATGATGATCTGTTTTATCCCATGCGGGCTGCTTGCTGGTTGCCTGGCTTTTAGGTGTAGTGTAATAAACATGATAAGCACGAATTAAAGCATGAAGATTTAATAGATTTCCATAAAAAGCTCTGGGAATTGACAAAAGAGCAGGCCTCCAGCCATATACTCGCCTAATTGCAATCATTCGTTGAATTAAACGTTCAATCATAATCAACGTCACAGCAACGATTAACCACCATACCCAGGGATGTAAGTTAAGCTGTTCTTGTAACGAAGGATATTCTGGATTTTTATAAGTAAATAGTGAATAGAGAAGCCAAAAAAGAAATACAAAATAACCAAAGCCATTAATAAAATGAGTAATAAATGATTTTCTATCATGTGCCAAAGTAAATTTTATTATCCATTCTTTAGGCCATTGTGTATGCTGCCACTCCTGAAACACAATGCCAATAATCCAACGAGCTTTTTGCCTAACTGCTTTTGTATACTCTAATGGAAACAGTGCACGAGTAGCAATATATTCCCGGACCGGTTTTTGCACATAGCCTTTACGTAGAAAACCGCGAGGGCGCCATTTCATCCGAACAATTGTTTCTGTGACAAATATTTGCTTCAAACCATGTATACGTATAGCCAGGGATGTTCGATAATCTTCGGTTAATGAATCAACTGAAAAGGGAGAATGTGTTTTAGGATCTTCTAACAGATGCAATGCTTGCCTGGAGAATGCAGTGCCTACTCCAGCAGAAGGAACATGCCCACGAATAGACTCTCTTACGATAATATCCTTGGTATGGTTTTCTGAAAATTCATCAGCATAGAGCCAATGGGTAAAATTCCAGTAATTTACCTCTAAAGGAAAGACAGGAATTTGAATCATTTCTTTACGAGGAATTAAGTAATTATAGAGTTTAAAAGACAGAGGATGGATGATGTCTTCTGAATCATGAAAAACAAAGATACTAAAAGGTTGTTCCAAAGTTTTTTCAAACTCACGGACATAATCATAAATTCCGTTCAGATTCGCTGCTTTATTTGTTGGCCCAGGGGTTGCCCCAATCACACATTTTACATTTTTTATAGTCTCGGCAACAGTCTGTACTTCGTTAACCGTCGCTGCATCATTAGGATAAACACCAACAAAGAAATAATAATTAGAATAATCAATCGAATAGCAATTATGTTGTAACATAGTGCCAATCACTCCTGCTTCATGCCAACAAGGAATGAGAACTGCTATCGGCTGTTCTTTTTTCTCAGTTAACTGCTCATAGGTCAGGGGCTTATAATGGCGGGTTTTCCATAATCGGAATAAATACCTTATCCAGTAATAGCCATCAAAAAACAGATCATCAATACCAGAAATAATAAACAATACCGCCAGCGCGATAAGGAAATACCACATAATAAAATAGATAATTAAAATCAATTCGCCTGGCATTATATTTTCAAATAAACAAATAATTGAACGGTATTATTAGTATAGTACTTACCATAAGGATTAATCGATCTCCCTGCTGGCAAATAAGCCCCTTTGATGTGTTCAAAGCGTAATTGGACCCGGTATCGATTAGAAGGTGTAAATCCAATTCCCGGACCAACCTCTGCAATGTTATTAAAAAATTCGCGGCGAGTATCTTCAATAACTCGACCACTTAAGTATAAATTAATCATACTGCTATGATATTGGAGAAAACGAATACCCTGATGTGTTTTAATCGTTGCAATGACATTATTATCATAACGAGAAAAATAAGTAACGTCGCCATACAAAGTACTGTAGTATTTTGTACCAATTTTAAGCTGGCTAAAATAAGCAGGTTTTGCTCCGAACTCATTGTAATACATCAATCCACCACGTAAATCACCTCTCCATCTATCCCTGTCGCGATAAACTAAATCATAGGCTCTTCCTGCTTCAACAAAGGCGACCATAGGAAGCACTTTGAACGGGGTGACTTGCAGTCCGGCTCCAATGATCCGTACATTATCCTCATAGATTTGAGGTACTTGCCCCGAATTAAGTGATTTATTATCCTCAGTTTGCCGAAAAACCAGATACGTTTTAGTTTGTAATTGATTGGTGCTCTCCACTCCTAAACGAGCGACCAAAGGCCGTACCGTCAATCCAAAGCGGCTTTGTGAAAAAGGATCGAAAAACAGCTCACCAAAGTAAGGAGAAGGCAATGCTTTCGTTTGCAAACCAGCTAAATTGGTTAAAGCATTTTGAGCGCGCAGTTCCAGATTATAATCATCACTAAGTGTAGCAAGCTTAAAATAATGGTAAGCTAAATATTTATTCGGTGTTTGATCGTATAAATACCCCAATTGCATAGCAATATCTGGTTGATAAGTTAACTCATAGGCTTTGGTAAAATAAGCAATCGCCTTTGTTCGCTCTCCTTTCTCAATGGCTAAAAATCCCCCTTCTTTTAAAGCAGTGGTGTTATTGGGATATTTATTTATGATTTTTTGTATCAAAAACCATGCTGCGTCTTTATTACTCTTTTTCAGCGCATAAAACTGATCGAGCAATAATAAATCTTCTGTTTGCAAACTGTGATGCATGGATAATTCAGGCCCTGGGTTAACTCGTTCTGCATGAGTAAGTTCATAGCCCCTTAAAGAAGCACTTTTTATTTGTGGATCATCTGATTGAGAGGCTAAAAAAAAGAATTGAGCAGCCTCAGGACGATTATGAACATTCATGTAAAGATAGGCTAGCTGTAATGCTGTTCGTGCTGATGGCTTTTCATTATACGCACGAGAAAAAGAAGAAATGGCCTGCACTGTATCTCCTCGTTGTAAGGCAATATACCCCATTTCCTCATGAATCAAATAATTATCCTGAGTAATTAAATCCAGTGCCTCTAATAAATCTTTTGCTTGTTGTGGTGTGTCTTGTCTTATCTTATAAAAAAGATTCAGCAAAATCTGAG
>NZ_CALMPD010000183.1 GCF_937871865.1 uncultured Legionella sp. | reverse complement strand
TTGTATCAGGAGGTGGTTCTGGTGGTGGCGGTGGGCTCGGTCTGGGTGGTGCTATGGGAGCTGCTGGAATAGCTGGGGCTGCCATGGCGGGGGCTGCAGGTAGTGTACTTGCCCAAAGCGGTGGTGGATTATCCGCACTCAATGCGGCATTTAAAGCAGCCAGCCAATCAACCAACTCTGGCGATACAAGTTCTCTGTCAGGAATGGATAAAGGCTCTAAAACCGGTGGTTTAGCCGAAGCCATGGGAACAGCTGCCAAATTTGCAGGTTCTTTTGGTTCCCATTTAGCATCAGGTACTATGGATGTGGCTCGTGAAAAAGTAAACTCGGTTAAAGAGGCCATTGCTGAAAAAATTGCTGACACAACAGGTGGAAAAATTGCTGAGGCAATTCAGAACAAGGTAGATTCATCTGCTTCTGAATCGCAAGAATCCAACGCACAAAATATTCTGTCTATGGGTACTCCTGGAGGTAGCTTTAGTTCAGCTACTGAGACATCAGATGAAGTCAGTCAGTTTGTGAACCAGAAGGCATCTGGAGAGAGCAAATGAGCCTAAACAAACTTAATAAAGCCATAGGCCCTCAAGTCAGAGAAAAAAATCCTGGCAAGATAAATAAAACCATAGTCTGGTTAGTGATTTCTTCATTTTTAATCAGCATGCAAATTGGCACGCAGTTTTTCGCACATCAATTTCACTATGCTGATGTCTTAGGGACTTCATTCGCTCATATTTATATGCCTTGGCAGATTTTTATTTGGGCTATTAAATATCAATCCTATTACCCAGATTCTTTTAATGCCGCCTTTGGTCTGATTGTCATGATTAGCTGTCTCTTTTTAATGATGATCGTGTTGTCTTCCAAATATTTTAAAAAGAACAATGTGAGTGATTACCTCCATGGTTCAGCCAGATGGGCTAATTGGGAGGATTTAAACAATGCGAGCCTCATTGGACATGATGAAGGAGTTTATGTTGGGGCATTTGAAGATGACCAAGGAGAGATTCATTATTTGCGCCACAATGGGCCTGAGCATGTTTTAACCTATGCACCAACCCGCTCAGGGAAAGGAGTTGGTTTAGTGATCCCTTCCCTTCTATCCTGGAAACAATCTTGCGTCATTACCGATTTAAAAGGTGAGCTTTGGGCAATGACTGCTGGATGGCGTCAGAAACATGCTAACAACAAAGTCATTCGATTTGAGCCGGCAACATTAAAAGGAAGTGCACGCTGGAACCCACTAAATGAAATCAGAGTAGGTACGGAATCAGAGGTCGGTGACGTGCAAAATTTGGCAACACTTGTAGTTGATCCCGATGGTAAAGGATTGGAAACGCATTGGCAGAAGACCTCTCAAGCCCTTTTGGTTGGTTTTATTCTGCATGCGATTTATAAACTGAACAACCAGGGAGAACCAGCCACATTTCCCAATATTGACCGTATGCTGGTTGATCCCAATATTAATATTGCCGACCTGCTCATTGAAATGACGCAATACCCGCATATTGAAGGCAAAACCCATCCTGTTATTTCAGCCTCTGCGCGTGACATGATAGACCGACCCGAAGAAGAAGCAGGCTCTGTATTATCTACTTTAAAATCTTATTTGGCGTTATACCGAGATCCGGTGGTAGCACATAACGTCTCGTCTTCCGATTTTTGTATTCGAGATTTGATGAATAATGAAAATCCTGTGAGTCTCTATATTGTTACTCAACCTAATGACAAGGCCAGGCTTCAACCTCTGGTTAGAGTAATGATTAATATGATAGTGAGACTATTGGCAGACAAAATGGAATTTGAGCGTGTATCCGATGACAAAGGATTATCTTATGTGAGCGCTAAAAAAACGTATAAACATCGACTGCTTTGCATGATTGATGAATTTCCTAGCCTAGGAAAACTCGATATTCTACAAGAGTCATTAGCCTTTGTTGCAGGTTATGGTTTAAAGTTTTACTTAATTTGCCAGGACATTAATCAGCTTAAAAGCCGTGAACGTGGCTATGGCCCTGATGAGACCA
>NZ_CALMPD010000182.1 GCF_937871865.1 uncultured Legionella sp. | reverse complement strand
ATTTGGTCGTTTAAAAGAACTTAGTAAGATGTCCGCTTTAATTCGAATTTTAAGTGGTATTCGTCAAAGCAACCAGGAGTCCCTAGATGCTTTGAACTTTTTATTGAATACTTCATCAAAAAATACGCCACCAAATACCGAGGCTTATAAAAAGTACAATCAAAGTTATCTCGAGATTCGTAAAAATATTACGTCCCAATTCCAGCTCTGGAGAGCGGATATGTCCACCTCTGCATTAAAGCATTTTCAACGACGTGCTCACCATGTGCGGCCCAGAAGGTGAGCCGCTGCACAATAGGAAAGGCCTTTATCGATTTCAATCGATTAATGAGCTTAAAAAAGCGGAACAAATTTTAACAGAGACTTACAATAATTTATCAATTTCTGCCGTGCACACCCCAAAGGGCAAAGAATACACTTATAACGAAAAAGTAATCTTAAATAATTTTAGTACCATACCCTATAACAAAGGAGCCGTCTTATTAATTGTCAGTAAATTGCAAAAAGGATGGGATGAGCCAAGATTATCTTATACTGTGGATTTCAAAAAAAATCCCGGAATTAATAGCGCAATTCAATTTTTGGGTAGGGCAACCCGAGTTTGTGTTGATAAAAACGAACAGCAACAACTCATTGCTAATAATAAAATTGGTCTTGGATTTTTCCCGACCAGCGCCGCACATCTTAAAAAGCACCTGGAGCCATTAAAAATACCCTTGCCACAAAACAAACAAATATCCCTCTTTTATAGCAGTGGGAAGAAAGGCTGTATTGAAGAAGATTATAATTTGAATTCAATGCAGAAAAACCAAGGCTAGACTCTCAATGAGACGGTTTGGGACGGGCTTCATAAATAGTCATTTACATTATTTTCAGTGAAGCCCTTCCTGATCAAATTATGACCTCCTGGAGAGATATAGAAAAATCATAATAAATCAGGTATGATGCACTGCTACTCAACGTCAGCTATTTTTTCACACTCAATGTATACACTCAGTTAAGTGCTTAAATTAGATATAAGCCACCTGATTTCAATCAATATGCATGCTCATTTGGTATAAAATAATATGAAATTGATCATTAAAACCATACACTATTTAATTATTACAGCTTTATTATTTAGTTTAAGCGCTTGTGTAAAAACAAAGCCCGATATGACTTCTTATAAGGTAAAAGGGAAAGTATATACGCCCCTTAAATCTGCAAAAGGATATAAGGCACGAGGGCAAGCGTCTTATTATGGTAACCGCTTCCATAATCGCAAGACGTCTAATGGAGAGCGATACAATATGCATTCCATGACGGCCGCACATACTACACTTCCATTTAATACTCGACTACGAGTTAAGAATGTAAAAAATGGAAGAACAGTGGTGGTCCGAATTAACGATCGTGGTCCCTTTCATAGTGCGCGAATAATAGATCTTTCTTATGCAGCTGCACGCAGCTTGGGAATCACAAGCACTTCTATGGTAGAAGTGCAGGCTCTAAGTTAATGATATTGATGTCAGGAATGTAGGTTGAGTCATTTTGACCCAACCGAATTAAAATGATTGCCGATATAATCCAAAAGCTATATCTATATAAGGAAAGCCAACATGATGTTAACGATAATCAATTTGACTGATGATGGGATTGAATTTGTTGGGTCAAAATGACCCAACCTACTTTCTGCTGCACGTCCTCTGAGAATCACAAGTACTTCTATGATAGAAGCACAAGCTCTAAGTTAATGATATTGATGTCAAGGATGTAGGTTGGGTCATTTTGACCCAACCGAATTAAAATGATTGCCGATATAATCCAAAAGCTATATCTATATAAGGAAAGCCAACATGATGTTAACGATAATCAATTTGACTGATGATGGGATTGAATTTGTTGGGTCAAAATGACCCAACCTACTTTCTGCTGCACGTCCTCTGAGAATCACAAGTACTTCTATGATAGAAGTACAGGCTCTAAGTTAATGATATTGATGTCAGGGATGTAGGTTGGGTCATTTTGACCCAACAGAATTAAAATGATTGCCAATATAATCCAAAAGCTATATAAGGAAAACCAAAAGGAATTATGAAGTAGTCTAAATAATGGAATATAGAAGAGTAATCATACCCGGTGCGATCTATTTCTTTACGTTGAATTTAAAGAATAGAGAAAGTGATTTATTAATTAAAGAAATTGACACATTACGTATAGCCTTCAAAAGAACTAAAAGTAAATATCCTTTTAAGATTGAAGGCATTGTCATTTTACCCGAACACCTCCACATGATGCTCAGACTCCCGTCAGGAGACGGAGATTATTCACTGAGAATAAGATTAATTAAAAGTATTTTTACCCATAACCTACAAGCTAATGAATCAATAAGCCAATCAAGAAAGAAAAAAAGCGAGCGCGGAATTTGGCAGCGACGGTTTTGGGAACATTTCATTCGAAATGAGAAAGATTATGAACATCATTTAAATTATATTCACTTTAATCCCGTAAAACATGGATATGTGACACGTGCCTCAGATTGGCCTTATTCAAGTATTCATCGCGACATTAAATTGGGGCTTTTATCAACAAATTGGGCATCTAAACATGATGTTAACGACAATCAATTTGGCGAATGAATGGGATTGACCAATCACATTGCCCAAGGTGTCGATGATTACTTGTGTTGCATTAAAATGACTTCCTTTTACGACACCATGGAGTCCCGCTGTGGCTAGGGCATTGGCTCCAGAGGAGAGGGCTCCTTTATTATGGTCGACTGTTCTTAACGCTTCATCTAATT